>NZ_JBITRU010000001.1:272698-275795 GCF_044540255.1 Streptomyces sp. NPDC086080 | reverse complement strand
TGAGGGGGTGCCACGAGAGTAGCGCCCGCCCGTACAGGTCGGCTGTGGCTCGGCGCGCAGTTCCCCGCGCCCCTGAGGGGGTGCCATGACAGCGGCACCCGCCCGTGCGGGTTGGCTGTGGCCTGGCGCGCAGTTCCCCGCGCCCCTGAGGGGGTGCCACGAGAGTAGCGCCCGCCCGTACAGGTCGGCTGTGGCTCGGCGCGCAGTTCCCCGCGCCCCTGAGGGGGTGCCATGACAGCGGCGCCCGCGCGGGTTGGCTGTGGCCTGGCGCGCGGTTGCCGCACGGCGGCCCGTGGCTCCCGGGTGCTCTTGAGGCACCAGGGGGACACGGCTGTCCACGGCCACCCGCAGCCGTCCCGGCTACTTCTCCGTGACCCCCGCCGAATCGAACGTCGCCACCTCGTGCATGGCCCGCGCCGTGCTCTGGACCAGGGGGAGCGCCAGCAGCGCGCCCGTGCCCTCGCCCAGCCGGAGGTCCAGGTCGACCAGGGGCCGCAGACCGAGGGTGTTGAGGGCGGCCACATGGCCGGGCTCGGCGCTGCGGTGGCCCGCGATACAGGCGGCCAGGACCTCTTGGGCGATGGCCCGGGCCACCAGGGCGGCGGCGCCGGCGCTGACGCCGTCCAGGATGACCGGTGTACGCAGCGACGCCCCGCCGAGGAGCAGGCCGACCATGGCCGCGTGCTCGAAGCCGCCGACGGCGGCGAGGACGCCGATCGGATCGGCCGGGTCCGGCTGGTGGAGTTCCAGGGCGCGCCGCACGACGTCGGTCTTGCGCACGAGGGTCTCGTCGTTGATGCCGGTGCCGCGGCCGGTGACCTCGGACGGGTCGGCACCGGTGAAGACCGAGATGAGGGCGGCGGACGCGGTGGTGTTCGCGATGCCCATCTCACCGGTGAGCAGGGCCTTGTTGCCGGCCGCCACGAGGTCGCGGGCGGTTTCGATGCCGACCTCGATGGCCCGCTTGGCCTCCTCGCGGGTCATCGCGGGCCCGGTGGTCATGTCGGACGTACCGGCGCGGATCTTGCGCGGCAGCAGACCGGGGGTGGCCGGCAGGTCGGAGGAGACACCCACGTCGACGATGCAGATCTCGGCGCCCACCTGGGCGGCGAAGGCGTTGCACACCGCTCCCCCGCCGAGGAAGTTGGCCACCATCTGAGCGGTGACCTCCTGCGGCCAGGGGGTGACCCCCTGGGCGTGCACCCCGTGGTCGCCGGCGAAGATCGCGAGGGCCGCGGGTTCCGGGATGGGCGGCGGGCACTGGCGGGACAGACCGGACAGCTGGGCGGAGATGATCTCCAGCATGCCGAGTGCGCCGGCGGGCTTGGTCATGCGCTTCTGGCGCTCCCACGCCTCACCGAGCGCCTTGGCGTCCAGCGGGCGGATCTGCGCGACGGTCTCGGCAAGCAGGTCGTGGGGGTCCTCTCCGGGCAGGGCACGGCGGCCGTACGTCTCCTCGTGCACGACCCAGGACAGCGGGCGGCGCTTGGACCAGCCGGCCTGCATCAGCTCGGGCTCGTCCGGGAACTCGTCGACGTACCCGACGCACAGGTAGGCGACGACCTCCAGATGGTCGGGCAGTCCCAGGACCCGGACCATCTCGCGCTCGTCGAAGAAGCTGACCCACCCGACGCCGAGGCCCTCGGCGCGGGCGGCGAGCCAGAGGTTCTCCACGGCGAGCGCGGAGGAGTAGGGCGCCATCTGCGGCTGGGTGTGCCGGCCGAGGGTGTGCCGGCCGCCGCGTGTGGGGTCGGCGGTGACGACGATGTTCACCGGGGTGTCGAGGATGGCCTCGATCTTCATTTCCTTGAACTGCTTCGCCCGGCCCTTGGGAAGGGACTTGGCATAGGCGTCGCGTTGGCGCATCGCCAGTTCGTGCATGCTGCGCCGGGTCTCGGCGGAGCGGATGACGACGAAGTCCCAGGGCTGTGAGTGGCCGACGGAGGGCGCGGTGTGGGCCGCCTCCAGGACCCGCAGCAGCACCTCGTGCGGGATGGGGTCGTCGCGGAAGCCGTTGCGGATGTCCCGGCGCTCGCGGATCACCTTGAGGACGGCCTCGCGCTCGGCGTCGTCGTAGCCGAGGGCGGGCGGGCCGGTGGGCCGGTCCGTTTCCGGTTCCACCCCGGCGCCCTGGGTGTCCAGGTCCTCCGGGTCCTGCGCGAGTTCGGGGCCGGGCGCGGACGGGACGGCGTCGGCACCCGGCTCATGAGGCCCTTCGGCGGGTACGGCCACGCCCTGCGGCGGGGTCGGCGCGGGCTTGGCGGGTACGGCCACGCCCTGCGGCGGGGTCGGCGCGGGCTGCGGGCCGGTGGGCACGGTGCCGGCCACGGGGACGGACCGGCCGAGGGGCTGGTCCGGCTCCGGTACGAGGGGCACGCCGGGGAGGGGGGTGGTGGGGGTCTGCTGGGGCCCCTGGACCGGGTCCGCCGGGGTCTGTGGGGGGCCCGCGTCGGCCGAGTCGTCGGAAGCGGGGGACGCCTCCGGGACCTCGGCGGCCGGGGCCGGGTGCGGCGAGGGGGTTCGGGCGAGGGCTTCGTCGTCCGCGGAGCCGGGGAGGGTTCCGGCGGGCTCCACAGCGGTCCGGGCACCGGTCGGCTCCTCGGCCGTCGGCTCCGGTCCGGGCCCCGCGTCCGGTACGACGACGCCGGGCGGTGCGGCATCCGGTACGGCACCGGAAGCCTCGGGGAGCACGACGCCTCCGGCGCCGGGCGACGGGACGGTGTGCGGCGCCGCGGCGTCCGCACCCGGTACGTCGTCGGCGTCCACAGCCGATACGTCCTCGGCATCCGGTGCCTGCGGCGCCTGGGCGACCTGGGGGGACTCCGGCACGGCGGCCTCGGCGGCATCCGGTGCCGGAGCGGGCCGCGGTACCTGGATGGCCTCTGCCGGCTCCGGCACCTGGGCGTACTCCGCCCCGGGGACCTCGCCGCCCGGCACCGGAGCGGCCTGCGGCTCGCCCAGCACCTGAGCGGCCTCGGGCACCCCACCGGCCTGCGCCGCCCCGGGCGCAACGCCCTCCACAGCGGCCTGCGGCGCCTCGGTCACCTGGGCGGTCTCGGGCACCCCACCGGCCCGCTCCGCCCCGGGCACCTCCACC
>NZ_JBITRU010000001.1:0-272601 GCF_044540255.1 Streptomyces sp. NPDC086080 | reverse complement strand
TCCACCGGCGGCACCTCGGGCACGACGCCCTCCGCACCCGGCACCGGAGCGGCCTGCGGCTCCCCCAGCACCTGAGCGGCCTCGGGCACCCCACCGGCCTGCGCCGCCCCGGGCACCTCCACCACCGGCGGCACCTCGGGCACGACGCCCTCCGCACCCGGCACCGGAGCGGCCTGCGGCTCCCCCAGCACCTGAGCGGCCTCGGACACCCCACCGGCGGCCGCCGCCTCGGGCACGACGCCCTCCACAGCGGCCTGCGGCGCCTCGGTCACCTGGGCGGTCTCCGGTACGGCCTCGGCGCCCGGCACCGGAAGAGCCGCGTCCGGTCCCTGGGGCGCGGCGACCTCGGCCGGCCCGGACTCCGTCCGGTGACCGGTCTCCGGTGCGGCGGCCTCCTCGCCCGGCAGCCCGGCCGCCCCATGCGCGTTCTCCGGCGCGACCTCCGCGGGCGGCACGGTCGCGGAGGTGTCGATGCCCGGCACACCCGTGTACGGGTCTCCGGAGGGCGTCGCCTCCGCGGACGGTGCTCCCACGGTGCCGGGCACCTGCACGGCACTGGACATCTCGTCCGGCCGGCCGTCCTCCGGTACGGCGGCCGGCGCGCCGGTCCCGGCCTCCGGCGCCCCGGAGGCAACCGGAGCCCCGGCCGTCTCGGCGTACTCCGCGGCGGACGCGCCGGCGGCGACGCCTGCCCCTTCCGTGTCCTGTACCGCGACCGCCTCCGAGGCGACGCGGGTGACGACCGCCTGGGCCGCGCCCTGCGGGTGCGCCGACGGGACGGCCGGTTCGGCGACCGGCGCCACCGCGCCGCCCGTGGCCTGCGCGTTCCAGGGGGCCGCGGTGTGCGGCGCCGCCGCCTCCCGCGCGCGCGGGATGTCGAGGTACTCGGGACCGAGGGTCGGCGGGCCGGGATGACGGGCCGGCAGATCGGCGGGGCCACGGTCGGCGAGGGAGCGGACCGGGCTCGCGGAGACATCGGGAATGGGCGGGCCGAGGTGCAGCGGGCGGCGCGGCGCGGCAGCCGCTGTCTGCGGCCGGTCCGGGTCGGGGAGCCGGACGCCGCCGAGGTCGACCGAGCCGCTGTCGCGGCCGGACATCTCGTGCGGGCCCGGCGCGTGCACGGTCTCGACGACCGGTTCGGGCACGGGCGGCGCGATCTCGTTGCCCCATGCGCTCTGGGCGCCGGGCAGCAGCAGGTCTTCGTCCTCGGCGGGACTGTCGGAGAGGTAGGTGTACGCGTCGGGCGCAAGGACGCCCGGCTGCTCCACCATGCCTGCGTTCTCCGGCAGTCCCTCGCCCGGGACCTGGCCGGTGTCGGTCATGCGTACCCCTCGCCCATCGGTTAGTGCTCCTACGACCAGCTCACCCGGAACGGCGCACCGACCGCCCCACGCTGAAGAACGAGCGTGCGTCCCCAGCGGCACGAACGGCCTGCCCGAAAAAGGCGACAAAGCCATTCACTGGCATTGTCGCGGCCGCACGGCCGTCGCGTCAGCTTGATCGGCGACGGTTCCGCTGTGGACTGCGCCACGTTGCGCGTCCTCCGGTTACCTGCCGTACCACGACCCGCCCCAAAACGGGCGCGTTTTCCGGACATTGAGCGACGAAGCGCCGGGCGTCCGGGTGCGGTACAACAATCGGCCAGCCTACCCCGCGCGGTGGGACAATCCGATCACGGGGACGGCAATCGGATCAGTTGCCGCGAGCGGGCAGCACCCCGCTGAGCAGGAACGCGACGCTCCGTTCCTTCTCCGTCCAGGCCCGGCTGTCGAGTTCGAGGGACTGCAGCAGGGCGCACTCGACCTGATACCCGTGTTCGGTCAGGTTCCGGCCGATGAGTTCGGCCGCGTCACGGGTGGCGGCGTGCGCGACGATGCGCTGCGGACGGCGGTCCGCGACCGCGGAGACCACGGCCGCTCCCCCGCCGCCGACCCGGACGACGTCCGGCTCGGGGAGGTTCTCCAGTGCATGGGGCGCGGTGCCGTGGACGATCTGGAGCTGGACCCCGTGGCGGCGGGCGGCGGAGTCGGTGCGGGCGCAGGCGTCCAGGTCACTGTCGACGGCGATGACGGCGGCGCCGGCCCGGGCGGCGTCGGTGGCGAAGGCGCCGCTGCCGCAGCCGATGTCCCAGACCAGGTCACCGAGACGCGGTCCGAGGCGGGCGAGCTGGGAGGTGCGCAGGGGTTCCCGCTCGCCCTCGCCGAGTTCACCGCCGTACTCCCCGGCGGGCAGCGACCAGCCGCGCGGGCCACTCGACGGGTCGCGTCCGGCGATCCAGCCGCCGGGCTCACCGGCACCGGGCCGCCCACCGACGACGATGACGACGTTGGGGTCGCGCCAGGTGTGGTCGGCGGCCTTGTCGGAGGTGACCACACTCACCTGTTCACGCGGGGTGCCGAGTTCCTCGCAGATGACGAAGGTGCGGTGGATCCCCTCCATCAGCAGGCCCAGTTCGGCGGGGCCGGCGTCGGGGGAGGTGAGCACCGCCACCTTGGTGTGGGCCCGGCACACGTTCACCGCGCGGCGCAGGGTGCGCGGGTGGGCGACGACCACATGGGCGTCGTCCCAGGGCATTCCGGCCCGGGCGAAGGCGGCGGCGACCGAGGAGACGCCGGGAACGACCTCGACCTCCAGGCCGAACTCCGGTGCGCGCAAGGCCCGTACGACGCCGAAGAAGCCGGGGTCGCCGTCGGCGAGGACGACGGCCGTACCGCGGTGGGCCGCGATGCGGCGAGCGGCGAGGGTGACGGACCCGAGCCGGATGCGTTCGGCGTCGGCGGGCACCTCGGGCAGTGCCAGATGGTGGGCGGCGCCGGCCACCAGCGTGGCGGCGCCCAGCGCCCCGCGTGCCGCGGCGGTCAGCGGTGAACCGTCCCAGCCGATCACCGTGACCCGGTCGGCCATCGTCGTCAGTCTCCTGGGGTTTTCGCAGGTCTCGTCGGCTGTTCCGCCGCACGGGCGGTCTGCAGAGATTACCCGGTGCGGCCGTGAACCGCTCGCCGCGTGACGCTCGGCAGCGGACTCCGGGAGGTCAGTTCCAGTCCGTGTAGCCGGTGAGCCCTCCGGTGTCGGCCAGCTGTCCGTCCGCGCCCTCGATGTCCTCGGGCAGCAGGCTCCACACGATGAAATCGGTGCGTACGTCGCTCCAGCGGCCGTCCTCGGCACGGACGTGGGCTATGCAGGCACCGCGCAGCACTCCCTCGCTGATGCACCCGATCTTCTGGGCGACCTGCTGCGACGCCGTGTTGTCGGCGGCGGTGCGCAGCTCGATACGTTCGACGTGCCGGTCGCCGAAGAGCCACTGGGCGGTGGCGAGCGCGGCCTCGGAGGCGTAGCCCTCGCCGCGCGCCCAGGGGGCGATGATGTACGACAGCTCGGTGGACCGTACGTGCCAGTTGGTCCTGGTGAGCCGGATGAGGCCGACCAGGCGCTGGGTGAGGAACTCGGTGACGGCGAGGTCGAGTCCGTGGCCGGCGGCGCGTTCGGCGGGGGCGTACTCGGTGATCCAGGTGCGGGCGTCCCGCTCGGTGAAGGGCCGGGGGGCGTCGGTCCAGGCGGCGACCTGCTCGTCGTTCATCATCGCGGCGAGGGCGGGGATGTCGTCCGTGTCCAGGGGACGCAGCACCAACCGCTCCGTGCTGATGGAGATGTCGGGGAAGGTGCTCGTCATGCGCCGCTCCGTAATCTGAGAGACCGTCGGGTGCTGCTGAACTGCCCAGCATGCAGCATGAAAGCACCGAACCGCACCACGGGGGCCTGTCCACCTCGCGGTGGGCAGGCCCCGTGGGCCGCGGGCACTCCGGATCAGAAGGAGGCGAGCACGGAACCGGCGTACGTGTCCTCGATGAACTTCTTCACCTCGGGGGAGGTGAGCAGTTCGGCGAGCTTCTTCACGCGCGGGTCGTCCTCCTGGCCCTCCTTGACGGCGAGCAGGTTGTTGTTCGGGTTGTCCTTGGCGGCCTCCAGGACCAGAGCGTCCTCGGTGGGCTTGAGGTCGGCCTCGATGGCGTAGTTGCCGTTGACCACCGCCGCGTCGACGTCCTCGAGGGAGCGGGGCGTCTGGGCCGCCTCGAGCTCCTTGAACGTGAGATCCTTGGGGTTGTCGGTGATGTCCGCGGGAGTCGCCGCGGTACCGACGCCGTCCTTGAGGCCGATGAGACCGCCCGCCGCGAGCAACTGCAGGGCGCGGCCCTCGTTGACGGTGTCGTTGGGGATGGCGATGGTCGCGCCGCTCTTCAGCTCGTCGGTCGTGCCGACCTTGCTCGAGTAGAGGCCGAGCGGCTCCAGGTGCACGTCGACGACGGACACGATGTGCGTGCCGTTCTTCTTGTTGAAGTCGTCGAGGTACGGCTGGGTCTGGAAGAAGTTGGCGCCGACCGAGCCGTCCTCCGTCGCGGTGTTCGGGGTGACGTAGTCGGTGAACTCCTTGACCTCGAGGTCGAGGCCGGCCTTCTCGGCGAGGTTGTCCTTGACGAAGGTCAGGATCTCGGCGTGCGGCACGGGGCTCGCGGCGACGACGAGCGGTCCGGAGGTGTCGGAGGCGGCGTCCTTGCCCGAGCCGCAGGCGGTGAGCCCGAAGGTGAGGGCTCCGGCGGCCAGGACGGCGGTGGTGATCTTGGCGGTGTTACGCACGAAAAGTGCCTTTCCTCGGGTGGTGCGGCCCCGTGTCGGGGAGCACGGGGAGTACAGGGGTGGAGGGTTGGAGGGGTTTCAGACGGCCTTGCGGACGTCGGCCGGCTCCCCGGCCTTCAGGAGCCGCAGCCTCGGTCCGGCGCCGGAGCGGGCGCCCCGGCGGTGCAGGGCGCGGGCCGTGTGGTCGCCGGCGAACTGGATGACCGAGATGACCACGGCGAGGATCGCGACGGTGATCCACATCAGTTCGCTGTCGAAGCGCTGGTAGCCGTAACGGACGGCGAAGTCGCCGAGACCGCCGCCGCCCACGGCTCCGGCCATGGCCGAGTAGCCGATGAGGGCGATGACCGTGGTGGTGGTGCCGGCGATCAGTGAGGGCAGCGACTCGGGGACGAGGACCCTGCGGACGATCGTCCAGGTGTTGCCGCCCATGGCCTGTACGGCCTCGACGAGCCCGTGGTCCACTTCGCGGACGGCCGTCTCGACGAGGCGCGCGAAGAACGGGATGCCGCTGATGGCGAGCGGCACGATCGCGGCCTCGCTGCCGATGGACGTGCCGGTGACCCAGCGGGTGAAGCTGGTCAGGGCGACCATGAGGATGATGAACGGCATCGAGCGGCCGATGTTCACGATCTGCCCGATGACCTTGTTCAGCACGGTGTTCTGCAGCAGTTCGCCCCTGCCGGTGAGGACGAGCAGGATGCCGAGCGGGAGCCCGCCGGCGACGGCGATCAGGGTGGACCAGCCGACCATGACCAGTGTCTCGGTACACGCCTGTTCCAGCAGCGGCCACATCTCGGACCAGGTCACTGGGCCGCCTCCTTCACCAGGACGGGCTGTTCCCGGTCCAGGACATCGATCCGCAGGCCCTGTTCCCGCAGGAAGCCGATCGGTACGACGTTGTCCTCGTAGCGGCCGGGCAGTTCGATGCGCATCCGGCCGACCTGGAGGCCGCCGACGGTGTCGATGGCGGCGCCGAGGATCGATATGTCGATGTTGTAGGTACGCGAGAGCTGGGAGACGACCGGCTGGGTCGCGCTGTCGCCGTGGAAGGTGACGTCGAGGACGGTGCGGTCGTCGCCGGAGGCCTCGCCGCCGACCGGGAACAGCGCGGCGGCCAGTTCGGAGCCGGGGGTGCCCAGGAGGTCGCTGACCCTGCCGGACTCGACGATGCGGCCCCGGTCCATCAGGGCGGCCGAGTCGCAGATCTGCTTCACGACGTCCATCTCGTGGGTGATGAGCAGGACGGTGAGGCCGAGCCGGCGGTTCAGGTCCCGCAGGAGCTGCAGGATCGAGCGGGTGGTCTCCGGGTCGAGGGCGCTGGTGGCCTCGTCGGAGAGCAGCACCTTGGGATCTCCGGCGAGGGCGCGGGCGATGCCGACGCGCTGCTTCTGACCGCCGGAGAGCTGGGCGGGGTAGGCCTTGGCCTTGTCGGCCAGGCCGACCAGGTCGAGCAGGTCCAGCGCCTTGCGGGAACGTTCCTTCCCCGACTTTCCGAGGATCTCCAGAGGCAGTTCCACGTTGTCCTGCACGGTGCGTGAGGACAGCAGGTTGAAGTGCTGGAAGACCATGCCGATACGGCTGCGCGCCCGGCGCAGTTCCCGGCCGGCACGGGGTCCGCGGCCGGCGAGGGCGGTGAGATCCTGACCGGCCACGGTCACGGTGCCGGAGGTGGGGCGTTCCAGGAGGTTGACACAGCGGATGAGGGAGGACTTGCCGGCACCGGACTGGCCGATGACGCCGTAGACCTCGCCTTCGCGGACGTGCAGGTCGACGCCGTCCAGGGCGGTGACCTCCCGGCCGCGGGAGCGGTGGGACCGATAGATCTTCGTCAGGCCCGAGGTGGTGATCACGTGGGTATCCGTCACTGTCGAGTGCACGGCGGCTCAGGAGCACCGGGCACGAGGCAATCAGGTTCGAAAGGCAGCCGGAACGGCACGGATCTCGCGGGGCGCGGCGGAGTGGGCCGCCGAGAGACGTGCGCTTTGGGCGTGGCTCGGCCGCGCGTGCGGGGCACGGGCGCGGACAGCGGCCGGCTCTCGCTTCGGGGCGCGAGGCTCAGATGGTGCGTGGGCCCTCTAGAAGGCGCGCATTCGGCACGGACACATACAACGAGCACCGGGCGGCATGGTCGCCTCGGTCGCAGGAATGCGGTCGCTCGTCGTGGTCATGCGGTCAGTAAAGCAGAGGTTCGCTCCTGACCGGATACGGCTGTCCGTATAGTGGACAGCCGTGGACAGTGGTATGCGCACGTCAGGGGCGCACGGCGATCTCCACTCCCGCGTCCGTGACCAGTGCGGACAAGGCCGAGAGGTCCTCGACGACGAGGTCGGCGGTCAGCTCGTGGGCCCGGTGGGTTGTGGCCAAGGCCACGGTCCTCATACCGGCGGCGCGGCCGGCCTGGAGCCCGGCCGGGGCGTCCTCGAAGACGACGCAGTGGGCGGGGTCGACACCGAGGGTGCGGGCGGCAAGGAGATAGGGCTCGGGGTCGGGCTTGCCGCGGGTGATGTCGTCGGCGGCGATGAGCGTCTTGGGCGCAATGCCCACGGCACCGAGGCGGGCCTCGGCCAGTCGCCGGGTGGCGGAGGTGACCACGGCCCAGCGTTCGGCCGGGAGCGCGTCGAGGAAGGTCCTGGTACCGGGCAGCAACCGCACACCGCCGTGCGGTACGTCCTCCACCTCCAGGTCCTCGATCCGGGCGACGGCCTCCGGCACGACAGGGGCGGGCAGCAGGTCTGCGGCTATCTCGGCGGCGGGCCGTCCGTGCAGCTCGATCCGCCCGAACTGCTCGGCCGTGACGCCGTACTCCCCGGCCCACCGCGTCCAGCAGCGCTGCACGGACACCAGGGAGGAGACGAGGGTTCCGTCGTTGTCGAACAGCAGGGCCTGCGCATGAATGGTCATGCCATCGACCTTACGGGCCGACCGCGCCGGGCCGGTGCGTACCGGACCGGGCACCGACGGGGGCGGGGGCTGCGGGGGCGGGGTCGGGGGCGGGGGCGGCGGGGGTTCCGGGGCGTAATAAGGTCGCTGCCATGCTTGACGTCCTGACGGTGGTGACCGGTGCCGCCGCGCTGCTGCTCGCCGCCTGGTGCGGGTGGGCCGCCTACCGTGATCAGCCGACGAAGGACTGGCACTTCATCGGGATGGCCGTGGTCACCCTGCTGGCACTGGTCCAGCTGATCGTCGGGATCGCGCAACTGGCCCGCGGCGAGAAGCCGGAGCAGGGCACGACGATCTTCGTGGCGTATCTGCTCGGCTCGTTCGCGTGCGTCCCGGCGGCCGGGTTCCTGTCGCTGGGCGAGCGCTCCCGCTGGGGGTCGCTGACGGTCGCCGCGAGCGGTGTCGTGCTGGCGGTGCTCGAAGTGCGGCTCTACGACATCTGGGGAGGCTGAGATGGCCACGGCACAGGAGAAGACGCGGGAGAAGCCGGGCCGCACCCGGCTGATCGGCGGACCCGGGCTGCTGCTGGTCTGGCTGTACGGGGTGATGGTCGTCGGCGCGGTGTCGCGCTCCGCGTACCAGATCGCCACCGAGTTCGGCCGGGCGCCGCTCGCGTACACCCTCTCGGCGCTGGCCGGGCTGGTCTACGGCTTCATCACGTACACCCTGGTGCGCGGCGGGGAGACGGCCCGCAGGGCAGCGCTGGTGTGCTGCGCCGCCGAGCTCGTGGGCGTCCTGACGATCGGCACCTGGACCCTGGTGGAGCCGTCCGCCTTCCCCGACGCGACCGTGTGGTCGGACTACGGGATGGGGTACCTCTTCATTCCCGTGCTGCTGCCCCTGACCGCCCTGTACTGGCTGCGCACCGCGCGGCCCCGGCGAACCGGGGCCTGACCGGGCCGCCGTCGCGCACGTCTTCCTCAGGTACGTCTTCCTCAGGCGGTCGCCGCGTACGCCTCCGTCCTCTTCTCCAGGACGATCATCGGTACGCCGTCCGCGCCCTTGGACGTGCCCACCCGCTGGTAGCCGACCTTGCTGTAGAGCCCCAGGTTGCTCTCGCTGCGGTGTCCGGCGTGCAGCCGGAACGTCCTGGCGCCGCGCTCGCCGGCGAGGGCGGTCTCCGCGGCCCTGAGCAGACGGGCACCGATGCCGTGCCCCTGAAGACGAGGGTGTACGCAGAGCTTGCCGATCGCGGCCGCGCCGTCCTCGGTGATCCTGCCGCGCACCGAGCCGACGATCTCGTCACCGAGGCGGGCGACGAAGACGCAGTCGCCGGCGACCTCCTCGCGCACCGAGTCGAGGGTTTGGACCAGGGGGTCGATGCGGTAGTTGCCGTAGAGCGCCGCTTCACCCTGGAAGCACAGGTACTGCAACCTGAAGATCTGCTCCGCGTCCTGCTCGGCCGCCGCAGAGATGGTCACACTCATGCCCATGTGCGCATGCCTCCCGCTCACCTGATCACCTGTTGTCCCTCACTCCTATCCCCCTCCTCAGCGCGCCGCAACCACCGGTGTGAGCAATCGCCGCAGACATCCCAGGCATCTGGAACGTTCCGGGCCGATGCTGCCCTGTGAGATACCCAACTCCCCCGCGATATCCCGGTATGTCGGATCGTGCGGCGACAGCAGGGCCGCCAGCAGCCGGGGGCAGCGGCCGGGCAGCCGGCGCACGGCGTCCCGCAGGGCGAGGCGGCGGGCGGCGGCGAGCGCGAGGCGTTCGGGATCGTGACGGCCGGTGTCGGCGGGCTCCACGGTCAGCACCGTTTCCCGGCGGACCCTGCGGCGGGCGCGGCGGGCCTCCGCACGGACGGCGTGGCGCAGCCAGCCGGGCGGGTCGGGCGGCGGGCCACCGGCGCCGAGCCGCTCCAGCAGATGCAGCCAGACCGCCTGTTCAAGGTCGTCGGGTTCGGCCCCGCAACCGGGCGCCTCGGCGGCGGCCTCCGCACTGAGCAGCGGACGGAGGGAGACGACCAGTTCGTACGCCATGACCGGTTCGGGTGTCATACGCGCAACGACCCGGCCGCTCCGGACATGGTTGCCCGGAGCGGCGCGAACTCACCCCTACCGGGGGGAATCAGGTCAGTCGTTGACGAAGTCCTCACGGGCCAGCAGCCCGGTGTCGGGGTTGTCGGTGAAGACGCCGTCGATGCCGGTGGCGAAGTACGCCCGGTAGGCGCCGAAGACGTCGCCGTAGGCGTCGGGGTCGGTGCCACGGCGGAAGTCGGCGGGCAGGAAGGGGTTCTCGTTGCGCATCGTGTAGGGATGCAGGATCAGTCCGGCCCGGTGGGCGTCGCGGACCAGGGTGGTCGGCCGGGTGAGCCTGCCGCCGGCGTCGCGCGGGATGATCAGGTCGAGGGTGGGGCCGATGCCCTGGGCGTAGGAGGCGATCTCCTTCAGACCCTCGGGGGTGACGAGGTCGGCGACGGTGCGCGGGTCGCCGGACTCGACGAAGTCCCAGGGGCGGCTGTTCGCACTGGACAGGAGCACCACGAGCGGGTTGTCGACGAGCCGGCTCAGCCGCTGCACGCCGGTCGGCTCGAACGACTGGAGGATGACAGGCGAGTTCCGGCGGTCCTTGCGGTGCTTGCGCAGGATCTTCGCGATCCGCTCCTCCAGCCCCAGGCCGAGCCCCCGGAAGTAGGTGGGGTGCTTGGTCTCGGGGTAGATCCAGACCTGCTTGCCTCGCTTGCGGGTCTGCTCGTCCTGCCAGCGCAGCACCTCCTCGAAGGTGGGGATCTCCCAGCGCCCGTTGTAGAGGGTGTTGTGCGGCCGGTTGGCGGGGATGCGCTCGACGGCGCGCAGCCGCTTCAGTTCGGCCAGGGTGAAGTCCTCGGTGAACCAGCCGGTGACCGAGACGCCGTCCAGTGTCTTGGTGGTGCGGCGGCCTGCGAACTCGGGGTGGTCGGCGACGTCCGTGGTGCCGCCGATCTCCGGCTCGTGGCGGCAGACGAGGTGACCGTCCTTGGTGGGGACGAGGTCGCCGGCCTCGATGATGTCGGCGCCCATGTCGAGGGCGAGCTGGTAGGCGCCGAGGGTGTGCTCGGGCCGGTAGCCGCTCGCCCCGCGGTGCCCGATGATCGTCGGCACGGGCAGGCTCTTCAGCCCCCGGCCGTCGCCGCGCCGGGTGCCGGCGGCGCTCGCGGTGCCGCCCAGCGCCAGGACCGGCCCAGAGGCGCCGAGCACGGCCGCTCCGAGGAGGGCTCGCCGTCCGGTTCCGCCCGCCTGTTCGTTCGACTCCCGCGTCGCCATGAGTGCCCTCCTGGTGTGCTCGTCCGGTGCGGGCCGATCGTAGGTGCGCGTCGATGACGGACGGGAGACCCCGGGCCGAACACATGGGTGAGGTTGGATGTCGTACGCACCTCATACGGATGACGTACGTCTGTCGTATTCCGGCGGGGATGTGACGGCACGTCCGATTGGGTCCGGCGCGCGGGGGCACTCCTGCGGTGTGCGGCTCCGGGCGACTTCCGTCACAGCGTGACGGCCGTGTTGCGCCCCGCTTACGGGCGGCCGCCGCAGATGAGCCCGGGTCAAGAGTGAGTAAGACCTGGGTGAACTCGCACGATCCCGATGTGCGCAACCCCCTGGGCCGCGAGTAATGTCCTCACCTGCACAGACTCATACGGCATTCACCCACGTCCGCTTCCCACCGGAGGGCCCGTTGTCCCGCTTCGCGCTCATCAAGGCAGTGCTCGGTCCGATCATGCGCCTGATGTTCCGCCCACAGGTGGAGGGCGCGGAGAACATCCCGGGCGACGGCCCCGTGATCCTGGCCGGCAACCATCTGACCTTCATCGACTCGATGATCCTGCCGCTCGTCTGCGACCGTCAGGTCGTCTTCATCGGCAAGGACGAGTACGTCACCGGCAAGGGCCTCAAGGGCCGGCTGATGGCGTGGTTCTTCACGGGCGTCGGCATGATCCCGGTCGACCGCGACGGTGGCCGGGGCGGCGTGGCGGCGCTGATGACCGGGCGCCGGGTGCTGGAGGAGGGCAGGATGTTCGGCATCTACCCCGAGGGCACCCGCTCCCCCGACGGCCGTCTGTACCGGGGCCGTACCGGTATCGCCAGGCTCACCCTGATGACCGGCGCGCCGGTGGTGCCGTTCGCCATGATCGGCACGGACAGGCTCCAGCCGGGCGGGGCGGGTCTGCCCCGTCCGGGCAAGGTCACGGTCCGCTTCGGCGCGGCGATGGAGTTCTCCCGCTACGAGGGCATGGACCGCGACCGTTATGTCCTGCGTGCGGTCACCGACTCGGTGATGGCCGAGGTGATGCGGCTGTCGGGGCAGGAGTATGTGGACATGTACGCGAGCAAGGCAAAGGCCGCGTAGCGCTGCGCTGGGCTTGTGCGGGTGTGGGTGTGGGTGCGGGCAACTGGGGTGGCGTGCGGGTGCGTTGGGGCTTGGTGCGCAGTTCCCCGCGCCCCTTGGGTGGGCTGACCAGCCGGTCGTTTTGTCAGCGCGGGTGCGTTGGGGCTGGGTGCGCAGTTCCCCGCGCCCCTTGGGTGGGGTGATCAGCCGCTTCTTTTTGGCGCGGGTGCGTTGGGGGCGGGGCGCAGTTCGCCGTGTCCCCTGGGTAGGGTGATCAGTCGGTTGTGTCCAGGTGTTGGTCGCGGAGCATGAACCAGGCGGCGGCGGCAGCTGCCAGGAGGACCGTCGCGCCGGTGCCGGCCGCCAGGGTGAGGCCGTCCACGAAGGACTGGCGGGCCGCGTCCAGCATCGGCCCGGAGATCTCGACGGGCAGGCGGGAGGCCGCCTCCACCGCGCCGCCCAGGGACTCGTGGGCCTCGGCCGGGGTGCCCGCCGGGCCGGTGAAGTCGCGGTAGACACCCGTCACGATCGAGCCGAGCACGGCGATGCCGAGCGCCGCGCCGAGTTCGTACGCCGTCTCGGAGACGGCGGAAGCGGCGCCCGCCTGGTCCCTGGGGACGCTGGAGAGAATCACGTCGGCGGTCACCGTGAACGAGAAGCCGGCGCCCAGGCCCACGACCAGCAGGGCCGCTCCGAGCAGCGGGTATCCGGTGGACTGGCCGATCACCGTGAGGGCGGCCAGGGACAGACCAATGGCGGCCAGGCCCCCGGTGACGACGGAGCGCACGGAGAAGCGTCGGGCGGCCCGGCCGGCAACCAGGCCGGCCGTCACCGCTCCGATCGCGGCGGGCAGTTCGGCGAGACCCGCCTCGAACGGGCCCCGGCCCTGGACGAGTTGCAGGTACTGCGACAGGAAGAACACCAGCCCGGAGAGCCCGAGGATGGTCAGCAGGTCGGCCAGCACGGCGCCACTGAATCCGCGGTGCCGGAACAGCCGCATGTCCAGCAGCGGTGCCGGGAGCGTGAGTTGCCGGCGTACGAAGCCGTACAGGGCCGCGGCACCCAGCAGTCCGGCGGCCGGGGCGGGCCAGGAGAGGCCGTGGCCCGCTATCTCCTTCACCGCGTAGACGACACCGATCATGCCGACCAGTGACAGGACCACGCTGGCCAGATCCCACGGGCCGGGATGCGCGGTGCGCGACTCGGGGAGCAGCTTGATACCGACGGCCACCAGGACGGCCATGACCGGCAGGTTGATCAGGAAGACCGAGCCCCACCAGAAGTGTTCGAGCAGGAAACCGCCGAGGACCGGCCCCACGGCGGTGCCCGCGGAAGCGGTCGCGCCCCAGATGCCGATGGCGAGGCTGCGTTCGCGGGGGTCGTGGAAGAGGTTGCGGATCAGGGCTAGGGTGGCCGGCATCAGGGTGGCGCCGGCGACGCCGAGCAGGGCCCGGGCGAGAATCATCAACTCGGGCGTGTGCGCGTAGGCGTTGAGCACGGATATCGCGCCGAAGGCGGTCGCGCCGTAGAGCAGGATCCGCTTGCGGCCGATGCGGTCGCCGAGGCTGCCCATGGAGACCAGCAGACCGGCGATGACGAACGAGTAGACGTCACCGATCCACAGCAGCTGGCTGCCGGTGGGCGCGAGGTCCTCGCTGATGTAGGGGGTGGCCAGGCCGAGGACGGTCGCGTCGACGGCCACCAGCAGCACGGCGAGCACCAGGACGGAGAGCGCGAGCCACCGGCCCGGGCGCTGCACCTCCTCGGTCGTGGTCTCGGGCCGCAGGGTGCTGGTCATGATGCGTTCCTCTGTGCGTCGTCGCCGGTGCGTCGTGCGCCGCCGAGCAGCAGCTCGACGATCATGTGGGTGAAGTCGTTGGGGGCCACGCGGCCCTCGGCCACCGCCCAGGCGGCGGCCGCCAGCAGTCCGTAGAGCGCCTCGGTGAGCCAGGCCGGGGTGAGGTCGATGCGGAACTCTCCGCTCGCCTGTCCGCGCCGGAACAGGCCGGCGATGCTTTCGTCGATCTTGGCCCAGTCCTCGTTCTGCTCCTCGCCCTCGAACAGCTGGTTCTCGGAGTAGAGGAAGGCGAGCAGGCCGGCGTGCGGTTCGATCCCGGCGACCAGGCGGCGTACGGCGTCGGTGGCCGGCCCCTCGTCGGGCCGGGCCGCCTCCAGGGCGGCCTCGCACTCCGCGATGCCGAGCGCCTCCAGCGCCCGGACCAGCGCGTCCCGCCCGGCGAACTGCCGGTGCAGGGTGGCGCGGCTGATCCCGGCGGCCCTGGCGACCTCGTCCATGGTCGCGGTGGACTTACGGGTCAGCAGGGCGGCTGCGCTGCGCAGCACATGATCACGGTCGACAGCCATGAGACGACGATAACGCATGTGAGACATGAATGTCTCATCCAAGGCGTACGCGTCTCATCGCGTGGGCGTCTTTCGGTGGCTGGTCGCTCAGTGCCAGGGCAGCTGTCCGCGCCGCTCCCAGTAGGCCTGAGGCTCCTCGACCAGGGCGGCCAGGCGGGACATCTGGTCGTCGGTGAGGTCGACGACGGCGGCATGCAGGTTGGAGGCCAGCTGGCTGGTGGTCGCCGCGCCGGAGAGGACGACGCCGGCCCACGGCTCCCGCAGCACGACCGCGAGGGCGACGGCGTCGGGGCCGAGGCCGGTCTCGTCGGCGACGGCACGCAGCGGCGCGGGGGCGTTCGGCGCGGCCAGCCGGCCGTTGGCCATGCCCTCCTTGACGATCACCGTAAGCCCTGCGTCACGGGCCTCGGCGAGCGCGGGCCCGGCGGAGGTCTCCAGGGCGTTGTAGGTGGACTGCACGGTACGGAAGAGGGGTTCGCCGTCGACCGTGACGGCGAGGGCCGCGCGGATGGCGTCCGCCTGGGCCGGACCGCTGGTGGAGAAGCCGACGGTGAGTCCCTGCGCCGCGGCCTCGGCGAGCCGGGCGTGCAGTTCCTTGTCGGCGAGGGCGGGGCTGTCCGGGGTCACCGAGTGGATCTGGTACAGGTCGAGCCGGTCGCCGAGGAGCGCGTCGGTCTCGGCGCGCTGACGCTCGTAGGCGGCGAGGGAGTGGTCCTTGACCTCGTGCCGCTCGGCTTCGGTCGACCAGTCGGCGGTGTAGGTGTAGCCCCATTTACTGCCGATGACGATGTCGGCGGCGTCCGGGTGGTTCTTCAGCCAGTCGGCGAGGAACTCCTCGGAGCGGCCGTAGGAGCGGGCCGCGTCGAAGTAACGCACGCCCTGGGCGTAGGCGGCGTCGAGGAGTTCGTGCGTGCGAGTGCGCAGCGCCTCGACGCCGCGGTCCTCCCCGAGGTCGTGGTCCCGGCCGAGGTTGATGTAGCCGGGGCGGCCGAGGGCGGCGAGGCCGAGGCCGATGTGGCAGGTGGGGGTGGTCGCTGTCGCCAGTCGGGCGAAGGGCATCGCGGGCTCCGTCGGTCGGTCCGGTTCGGCGTTCCGACCAACGTAGCCTGCGGTGCCGCTGCGCTCGGCCAACTGGGGCGCCTCGGGAACTCGGGTCGTGCTGGGCTGCGGCGCGTGCGGCGCCGTTGTGGCCGGTCGCGCAGTTCCCCGCGCCCCTGGAGGGCGCCGCCCTACCGCTTCTTCCCGTCGGCCCAGGCGTGCTGGACCGCCAGGTCCGCCCTTGACCTCCGCCAACTGGGGCGCCTCGGGAACTCGGGTCGTGCTGGGCTGCGGCGCGTGCGGCGGCGTCGTGGCCGGTCGCGGAGTTCCCCGCGCCCCTGGAGGGCGTCGCCCTACCGCTTCTTCACGCCGGCCCAGGCGTGCTGGACCATCAGGTCCGCCTTGACCTCGGCCAGCTGGATCGCGACCGCGCTCGGGGCCGTGCCGCCGCGGCCGTTGCGGGAGGCCAGGGCGCCGGGGACGTTGAGCACCGAGCGCACCTCCGGGGTGAGGTGGGCGGAGATCTCGGCGAACTGCTCGTCGGTCAGTTCGTCCAGTTCCTTGCCCTCGGCCTCGGCGACCTTGACGCACTCGCCGGCCACCTCGTGCGCGACACGGAACGGCACGCCCTGCTTCACCAGCCACTCGGCGATGTCGGTGGCGAGGGAGAAGCCGGCCGGGGCCAGTTCCTCCATGCGCTCGCGGTGCACGGTGAGGGTGGCCATCATGCCGGTGAAGGCGGGGAGCAGGATCTCCAGCTGGTCGATGGAATCGAAGACCGGCTCCTTGTCCTCCTGGAGGTCGCGGTTGTAGGCGAGCGGGAGGGCCTTGAGCGTGGCCATCAGGCCGGTCAGGTTGCCGATGAGGCGGCCCGACTTGCCGCGCGCCAGCTCGGCGATGTCCGGGTTCTTCTTCTGCGGCATGATCGACGAGCCGGTGGAGAAGGCGTCGTGCAGGGTCACGAAGGAGAACTCCTTCGTGTTCCAGATGATGACCTCCTCGGCGATCCGGGAGACGTTCACCCCGATCATCGCGGTGATGAAGGCGAACTCGGCGACGAAGTCCCGGGAGGCGGTGCCGTCGATGGAGTTGGCCACGCTGCCGTGCTCGAAGCCGAGGTCCTCGGCGACCGCCTCCGGGTCCAGTCCGAGCGAGGAGCCGGCCAGCGCGCCCGAGCCGTACGGCGACACCGCCGTGCGCTCGTCCCACTGGCGCAGCCGCTCCGCGTCCCGGGACAGGGCCTGGACATGGGCCAGGACGTGGTGGGCGAAGAGCACCGGCTGGGCGTGCTGAAGGTGGGTGCGGCCGGGCATGGCCACGTCCGGGTGGGCTTCGGCGAGGCCGGTCAGCGCGTCCTGGAGGTCGGCGATCAGACCGCCGAGGGTGCGGGCGTGGTCCTGCAGGTACATCCGGAAGAGGGTGGCCACCTGGTCGTTCCGGGAGCGGCCGGCCCGCAGCTTGCCGCCGAGGTCGGGGCCGAGCCGTTCCAGCAGGCCGCGCTCCAGGGCGGTGTGGACGTCCTCGTCGGCGATGGTGCCCACGAAGGAGCCGTCGGCGACGTCCGCTTCCAGGTGGTCGAGGCCGGCGATCATCCGGGTCAGCTCGTCCTCGGTGAGCAGCCCCGCCCGGTGCAGCACTCGCGCGTGGGCACGCGAGCCGGCGATGTCGTAGGGCGCGAGCCGCCAGTC
This sequence comes from Streptomyces sp. NPDC086080, assembly GCF_044540255.1. Lineage (NCBI taxonomy): Bacteria > Bacillati > Actinomycetota > Actinomycetes > Kitasatosporales > Streptomycetaceae > Streptomyces > Streptomyces sp. NPDC086080. The sequence goes on along the minus strand of NZ_JBITRU010000001.1, from coordinate 255,625 downwards.
GAAGTGGACGGACGCGGACAGCTTCGCCAGGGCCTCGGCGGGACCGTCGGCGAAACGGCCGCCCCAGAGCCGTACGTCACCGCTGTTGCTGCTCACTTGCGTGCTCCTCGAAGGTTCCGGCTGTCCTGCTGATGCGTGTGAGATCGTCGGCCGGTCAGGCGAGGTCGCGCTTCGCGGCGATCTTCGACGACAGACTGTAGATGTCGATGAAGCCCTTCGCCGCGGCCTGGTCGAAGGTGTCGCCCGTGTCGTAGGTGGCGAGGTTGAAGTCGTACAGGGACGACTCCGAGCGCCGGCCGGTGACGACCGCGCGACCGCCGTGCAGGGTCATCCGAATGTCGCCGTTGACGTGCTGGTTGGCCTCGGTGATGAAGCCGTCCAGGGCGCGCTTGAGCGGGGAGAACCACTGGCCGTCGTAGACCAGTTCGCCCCAGCGCTGCTCGACCTGGCGCTTGTAGCGGGCCAGTTCGCGCTCGACCGTGACGTTCTCCAGCTCCTGGTGGGCCGTGATCAGGGCGATGGCGCCGGGCGCCTCGTACACCTCGCGGGACTTGATGCCGACGAGACGGTCCTCGACCATGTCGATCCGGCCGATGCCCTGGGCGCCGGCGCGCTCGTTGAGCTGCTGGATCGCCTGGAGGACGGTGACGGGCTTGCCGTCGATGGCGACCGGCACACCCTCCTTGAAGGTGATGACGACCTCGTCGGGCTCACGCGCGACGGCCGGGTTCTGCGTGTACTCGTAGACGTCCTCGATCGGCGCGTTCCAGATGTCCTCGAGGAAGCCGGTCTCGACGGCGCGCCCGAAGACGTTCTGGTCGATGGAGTACGGCGACTTCTTGGTGGTCGCGATCGGCAGGCCCTTGGCCTCGCAGAAGGCGATGGCCTTGTCGCGGGTCATGGCGTAGTCGCGGACCGGGGCGATGCACTTGAGGTCGGGGGCGAGGGCGACGATGCCGGCCTCGAAACGGACCTGGTCGTTGCCCTTGCCGGTGCAGCCGTGGGCGACGGTGGTCGCGCCGTGCTTCTGCGCGGCGGCGACGAGGTGCTTGACGATGGTCGGCCGGGACAGGGCGGAAACCAGCGGGTAGCGGTCCATGTAGAGGGCGTTGGCCTTGATCGCCGGGAGACAGTACTCGTCGGCGAACTCGTCCCTGGCGTCCGCGACCGCGGCCTCGACGGCGCCGCAGGCGAGCGCGCGCTTGCGGATGACGTCCAGGTCCTCGCCACCCTGGCCGACGTCGACCGCAACGGCGATGACCTCGGCGCCCGTCTCCTCGGCGATCCAGCCGATGGCGACGGAGGTGTCCAGACCGCCTGAATAGGCGAGTACGACGCGCTCGGTCACGGGTTTCTCCTCACAGTGCATTCGCTGATATGCATGAGTATGCAGGAGTCCGCATGATTCGTCAATCCGCCTCTTCGGAGGCCGGGATTCCGGTCGGCTGCGACCGGATTTCGGCCGGCGCCTGAACACGCGCAACCGCTTTCCCGTATCCCTCCCCGACGCAGGCGCCGCGTCGTCCCGCCCGGCGGGACACCCGAGACACCCCCGACCCCGAGTGAGGCATCCGCATGTCCAGGGCTCTTCCGAAGTACAACAAGCGCCGCGTCGGCTTCATCGGCGGCGCCGCCGCGGTGGCGCTGACCGGCGCGGTGATCGCCGGTACCGCGCTCGCCGGCGAGTCGTCCGGAGACGGCGCCGGGGCGGACGCGCGGACACTGGCGGGACCGGGCACGATCTCCTGCCCCGACGTGGCCCCGGAGCTCCCCTCGATCCCCGCCTCCGCACAGGCCGAGGTCACCCGCAACCTCGGCGACCTCGACCAACAGATCAACGAGGCCAACAAGCGACTCGTCGACACCGTCGGACAGGGCGGACCCAACTTCGTCCAGAACGCCATCCTCGGCCCCCTCGAGGACAAACGCGTCGCCGCCATCAACCGCATCGCCACCGCCATCGGCCGCACCGCCGAACGCCCCGCCGGACTGGACTCCCTGGCCGCCTGCACGCTCGACAAGTGAGGTGACAGGCGCCGTGTGCCGCCCCGTCCACGCGCCGGCCGGGGCGGCACACGCATATTTCCTTAGACAGCCGAAAGACCTGCGCCCATAATGGTTCGACATGGGAAAGACCTACGAGCGCATAGACGGCCGCCTCCGTACGTTCATCGAGGAACAGCCGGTCTTCTTCACCGCCACCGCGCCCCTGTCCGCCGAGGGCACGGTCAATCTCTCACCCAAGGGACTCAAGGGCTCCTTCGTGGTCCTCGACGGGCTCACGGTGGCCTACCTCGACTTCGCCGGCTCCAACGCCGAGACCATCGCCCATCTGCGGGAGAACGGCCGCATCACCCTGATGTGGTGCGCCTTCCAGGGGCCGCCGAACATCGTGCGCGTGCACGGCCGCGGGGAGCCCGTCTTCCGGGACGACCCGCGCTTCCCCGAACTGCTCGCCCGATTCCCCGACATCGACCACACCACCCACGGTCTGCGGGCCGTCGTCGTCGTGACGGCCGAACTGATCCGCGACACCTGCGGATACGCCGTGCCCTTCATGGCGTACGAGAGCGAACGGGATCTGCACGCGAAGCGGTTCGCACGGGAGGACGACGCCTCGCTCGACGCGTACTTCACCAAGAAGGAGCACATCGCGAGGAGCCTGGACGGACTGCCCGGGCTGCCGTTGCCGCTGCCCCCGTCTACCGTCTGAGCCATGCGCCCAGGTGTCGCCCCCGCCGCCGTCCTCGTGTCCCTGTCCCTGCTCACGCTCGGCACCGGCGGCAGGCCGCCGTCGACGCTGCCGGAGCGGATGGCCGACACCGGGGGCGGCACCCAGCTGATCACCGCGGTGGCGCCGGGGACCGGCTCGACCTCCGGCACCCTCACCTGGTGGGACCGCAAGGGCGGCCGCTGGGTGGCGGCCGGTTCCGCGCCGGCCCGCTTCGGGGCCGCGGGCCTGGCCGAGGGCACCGGCCGACGGCAGGGCACGAACACCACCCCCACGGGGCTGTACGGCCTGCCGTACGCCTTCGGCATCGAGGCGGCCCCCCGCGGGACGACGTACACCTACCGTCCCGTACGGCGGGACTCCTGGTGGTGCCAGGACAACGACTCGCGCTCCTACAACCGCTGGAGCGAGCCCAGGGCCGCCGACTGCCGCGCCGCCCAGGCCGAGCACCTGGTCACCTACCGCACGCAGTACGCCCACGCCCTCGTCGTCGACTTCAACTACCGTCGTCCGGTGCGCGGCCGGGGCGCCGGAATCTTTCTGCACGTCAACGGGCGCGGGGCGACGGCGGGGTGCGTGTCCGTACCGAAGGACACGATGCGGAAGATCCTGCGCTGGGCCGATCCCCGACGGACACCGCACCTCGCGATCGGCACGACGGGCGGACGCACGGCGATCACCCGGTACTGAACCGGTAAGTCCTCTGAACGCGCAGGCGTGACGGCACGTATGTGTGGGCCAAGGGTCAAGTCCCCACGGAGGAACCCGTGACCACCACACTCGCCGGCGGCCGTGCCGCCCGACGCCAGACGATGCGCCGCATCCGTCCGCGCCGCTCCCCCGCCGTGCCCCTGCTGCTCGCCGTGGCCGCGGGCGCGGTGGCCGTGCTGTGGTTGTGGTGGACCAACACACCGTCCATCGCGGACACCACCGGGAAGATCATCGCCGCCGGCCGGATCACCGGTCTGCTCGGCGGCTACCTGATGGCCCTGGTGGTGCTCCAGATGGCACGCGTGCCCGCGCTGGAACGCCGGGTGGGTTCGGACCGGGTCGCCCGCTGGCACGCGATGAGCGGGCGGTACACCGTCAGCCTGGTCATCGCCCATGTCTTCCTCATCATGTGGGGCTACGCCCGTCAGGCGGGCAAGAGCCTCGGCGACATCGTGCAGCAGACCATCACCTCCATCAACACGCTGCCGGACATGGGCAAGGCCGCCATCGGCACCGGGCTGCTGTTCGTGATCGCCTTCCTCTCCATCGGCCCGATCCGGCGCCGTCTGCCGTACGACGGCTGGTACCACGTGCACCTGCTGACCTACGCGGCGGTGTTCCTGACGTTCTGGCACCAGATCACCACCGGAAACGAGTTCGCCGTCGAGCCGGCCGCCAAGACCTTCTGGTACGGGCTCTACGGCGTCGTCACCGCGCTGGTCCTGTGGTACCGGGTGATCACCCCGATCCGGCTGAACATGCGGCACCGGATGCGTGTCGCGGCGGTGATCGAGGAGACGCCGGGCATCGTGTCCGTGCTGATCAGCGGACGCAGGCTGCACCGGATGGGCGCGGAGGCCGGGCAGTTCTTCCGCTGGCGGTTCCTGGCACCCGGCATGCGCTTCAGCTCCCACCCCTACTCACTGTCGGCGGCCCCCCGCCCCGACATGCTGCGGATCACGGTGAAGGCGATCGGCGACCACACGTCCCGGCTGCGCGAGCTGGAGCCCGGCACACGGGTGTGGGCGGAGGGCCCGTACGGGGCGCTCACCGCGCAGCGCCGCAGCCGCGGCAAGGTACTGCTGGTGGCGGGCGGGGTCGGGATCACGCCGATGCGGGCGCTGTTCGAGACGCTGCCCGGCGCCGCCGGTGACATCACGCTGCTCTACCGGGCCAACAGCACGCAGGACCTGGCGCTGTGGGGCGAGCTGGCCAAGATCGCCGACGAGCGGGGGGCGCGGCTGATGTACGCGGTGAACAGCCCCGACGGGGAACGCCCGGACATCTCGGCGGAGAGTCTGCGCCGGAAGATTCCGGACGTCGACCGCCACGACGTCTTCATGTGCGGGCCGCCCGGGTTCGCACAGTCGGTGTACGACGCACTGCGCGGCGCCGGGGTCCCCGCCCGCCGTATCCATCACGAGTCGTTCGAGATGTGAGCGACGGGCCTCCGGTGCCTTGCACTGCCTATCACCCGGGTCATCCACACCCATCAGGAGCTTGAGAAGCGATGAGGAAGAGTCACCCCGTCCGGCGCACCGTGCTCGCGACCGCCGCCACCGTGTCCGGGATCGTGCTGCTGCTGTCGCTCAAGCCGGCGTCCGATCCTGGCGCGGCCCAGGCCGCCGGCGGAGCCCCGCCCGCGGCGGCCCAGTCCCCGCAGGGCGGCTCCCAGCCCATCGGTGACGGCACCATCACCGGGGACGCGTCGAACACCGAGTACGGCGCGGTCCAGGTCCGTCTGACGGTGAGCGGCGGGAAGATCACCAAGGCGGAGGCGGTCCAGGCGCCCAAGGGCGGCCAGAGCGACCAGATCACCTCCAACTCCGTACCGAAGCTCAACCAGGCCGCCGTGGCGGCGCAGAGCGCGGACATCGACGCGGTGTCGGGCGCCACGTACACCAGCGCCGGGTACAAGAAGTCGTTGCAGTCCGCGCTGGACAAGGCGCGGGCGGCGGCCGGACCCGCGGATTCCTCCGGTTCGGGCGGCGGGGACGCCGGTGAGGCGCAGGCGCGGACCGTCACCGGTGACGTGGCGCAGACGCAGTACGGGCCGGTCCAGGTCAGGATCACCGTCAGCGGCGGGAAGATCACCCAGGCGGAGGCGGTCCAGGCACCCAAGGGCGGCCAGAGCGACCAGATCACCTCCAACTCCGTACCGAAGCTCAACCAGGCCGCCGTGGCCGCCGGCAGCTCGGAGATCGACGCCGTGTCGGGGGCGACGTACACCAGTGCCGGGTACAAACAGTCCCTTCAGTCGGCCCTGGACAAGGCCGGTGGCTGACACGGTGGCAGAACCGGCCGAGGCTCCCGCCGCGGTACGTCATGCGGAGGAGACGATGGGGACCGTCTTCTCCCTCGACGTCCGCGGCGGGGAACCCGTCGCGGTGCGCGCGGCGGTGGAGGACGCCGTCGCGGGGCTGCACCGGGTCGACGAGGTGTTCAGCACGTACCGCGACGACAGCCAGATCTCCCGTCTTGCGCGGGGCGAACTGGGCGTCGAGGAATGCGATCCCGAGGTCGCCGAGGTACTGGAGCTGGCGGCGGAGGCGGAGCGGGTGAGCGAGGGCTGGTTCAGTGCGCGCTACCGGGGCCGGCTCGACCCGACCGGGATCGTCAAGGGCTGGGCCACCGAACGGGCGGCGCGCCGACTCGCCGCGGCGGGGGCGACGGGGGTGAGCGTCAACGGGGGCGGTGACGTGCAGTTGCTGGGGGCGCCGGGGGCGGGGCGGCCTTGGCGGGTCGGGGTGTCGGATCCGTTGCGGCCGGGTGGGCTCGCCGCCGTGGTCTCCGCGGCGGGTGCGGCCGAGCTGGCGGTGGCGACGTCCGGGACCGCCGAGCGGGGGGATCACATCGTCGACCCGCGCACGGGGCGGTCGGCGGTGACCGATCTGGTCGCCGTGACCGTGGTCGCGCCGCGGCTGACGTGGGCGGACTGCTGGGCGACGGCGGCGTTCGCGATGGGGTCGCGGGAGGGCTTGCGGTGGCTGGAGTCACTGCCGGGGGTCGAAGGGCTGCTGATCACCGCGGGTGACGAGGTGCGGTGTACGGGGGGCCTGGCGGGGTGGCTGGGGTGAGCGGTGCCGCGTAGTGAGCCGCGCTGCTGCTGAGGTACCGGGCGGGGTTTCACGTACCCGCGTTTGCGGGGTGCCGCCGCGCCCACCCTCCCCCACTCTCGGCTTCGCTCGAGCGGGGGGGACCCCCATCGCCCCTGCGGCACGATTGCCCGCGGCTGCGGGGGAACCGCGCGAACGGCCACCGAGCGGCCACCGACCGGCCACCAGCCGACTGAACCACCGTGCCGTCCCCTTCAGTCCCCCGCAGCTGCAGGCAACCCAGGGGCGCGGGGAACTGCGCGAACAGCCACCCACCCGCCCCCAGCCGACAGACCCACCAAGCCGTCCCCTACAGCCCCCCGCAGCTGCAGGCAACCCAGGGGCGCGGGGAACTGCGCGAACAGCCACCGACCGGCCCGCGGTCGGCGGGCCCACCCGGCCGTCCCGTTCAGTGACCGTTCTGCGCCAGGCGGAGCATGTGGTCGGCCAGGGCCTGACCTCCCGCCGGCTCCCTGCTGATCAGCATCAGCGTGTCGTCGCCGGCGATCGTGCCGAGGATGTCGTGCAGTTCGGCCTGGTCGATCGCCGAGGCGAGGAACTGCGCCGCACCCGGCGGAGTACGCAGGACGACGAGGTTCGCGGACGCCTCCGCGGAGATCAGCAGCTCCTGCGAGAGCCGCCGCATCCGCTCCTCCTTGGCGGACCCGCCCAGCGGCGCACGGGGCGTGCGGAATCCCCCCTCGCTCGGCACCGCGTAGATCAGATCGCCATCGGTGTTGCGGATCTTCACCGCGTTGAGCTCGTCCAGATCGCGGGAGAGCGTCGCCTGGGTGACGCTCAGCCCGTCGTCGGCCAGCAGCTTCGCCAGCTGGCTCTGCGACCGCACCGGCTGCCGGTTGAGGATGTCCACGATCCGGCGGTGGCGCGCGGTGCGCGTCTGCGGCACGGCAGGTCCGGCGTGCTGCTCCTGCTCCTGGCTCATCGTCGTCTCATTCTCCGGATCGTCCTTCCCCGCCCGCGCCGCCGGCCTCGTCGAGGATGCCGGGCAGCGCCCCGAGGAAGGCGTCCACCGCGTCGTCCCCGAGGGTCAGCGGCGGCATGAGCCGTACCACATCGGGGGCCGGCGCGTTCACGAGGAATCCGGCGTCCTGAGCCGCCTGTTGCACCTGGGGTGCGAGCGGCTCGGTGAGCACGATACCCAGGAGGAGTCCCGCGCCCCGGACGTGGTCGATCAAGGCGTGGCCGGACGCCTCGATCCCGGCGCGCAGTTTCTCGCCCTGCCGCTTGACGTTCTCCAGCAGCCCCTCGCTCTCGATGGTGTCGAGAACGGCGAGTCCGGCGGCACAGGCGACCGGGTTGCCACCGAAGGTCGTACCGTGCTGGCCGGGACGCAACAGATCGGCCGCGCGTCCGAAGGCGACCGTGGCACCGAGCGGCAGCCCGCCGCCGAGCCCCTTCGCCAGCGTGACGACGTCCGGCAGGACGCCCTCGTGCGCCTGGTACTCGAACCAGTTACCGGTCCGTCCGACGCCGGTCTGCACCTCGTCCAGGACCAGCAGCGCGCCCGTGGCCGCCGTGATCGCGCGGGCCGCCTTCAGATACCCGGGCGGGGGCACCACGACGCCGTTCTCGCCCTGGATCGGTTCGATGATCACGAGTGCCGTGTTCTCGGTGACCGCCGCGGCCAGCGCCTGCGCGTCGCCGTACGGGACGTGTGTGACGTCTCCGGGCAGCGGCAGGAACGGCTCCCGCTTGCCGGGCTGGCCGGTGAGCGCGAGGGCGCCCATGGTGCGGCCGTGGAAGCCGCCGTCGGTGGCGACCATATGGGTCCGTCCGGTCAGCCGGCCGATCTTGAACGCGGTTTCGTTGGCCTCCGCGCCGGAGTTGCAGAAGTAGACCCTGCCCTCGCGGCCGAAGAGCTGGACGAGCCGTTCGGCGAGCGCGACGGGCGGCTCGGCGACGAACAGGTTGGAGACGTGGCCGAGGGAGGCGATCTGCCGGCTCACGGCCTCGACGACCGCCGGGTGGGCGTGGCCGAGCGCGTTGACCGCGATGCCGCCCACGAAGTCGGCGTACTCCTTGCCGTCGGCGTCCCACAGCCGCGCGCCCTCGCCGCGCACCAGCGGCAGTCGCGGGATGCCGTAGTTGTTCATGAGCGCGCCCTGCCACCGCCGGGTCAGCTCTTCGTTGCTCACGAATCCCCCTGTTCGTCGGGCACGACCATCGTGCCGATGCCCTCGTCCGTGAAGATCTCCAGCAGGATCGAGTGCTGGACCCGGCCGTCGATGACGCGGGCCGTGTTCACCCCGTTGCGTACGGCGTGCAGACAGCCCTCCATCTTGGGCACCATGCCCGAGGACAGCTCCGGCAGGAGCTTCTCCAGCTGGGAAGCGGTGAGACGGCTGATCACCTCGTCGGAGTCCGGCCAGTCCTCGTAGAGTCCCTCGACGTCCGTGAGGACCATGAGGGTTTCGGCGCCCAGGGCGGCGGCGAGGGCCGCGGCCGCCGTATCGGCGTTGACGTTGTAGACGTGGTGGTCGTCCTGGCTGCGGGCGATCGAGGAGACGACCGGGATACGTCCGTCGGCGAGCAGGGCCTCGATCGCGCCGGTGTCGATGTCGGTGATCTGGCCGACCCGCCCGATGTCGACCAGCTCGCCGTCGACGCGGGGCTGGTGCTTGGTGGCGGTGAGCGTGTGCGCGTCCTCGCCGGTGAGGCCCACGGCGAGCGGTCCGTGCCGGTTGAGCAGCCCCACCAGCTCCCGCTGCACCTGTCCGGCGAGGACCATGCGTACGACGTCCATGGCGTCCTCGGTGGTGACGCGCAGGCCGGCCTTGAACTCGCTGACGATGCCATGCCGGTCGAGCGCCCGGCTGATCTGCGGGCCGCCGCCGTGCACGACGACCGGCTTGAGGCCGGCGTGGCGCAGGAAGACGACGTCCTGGGCGAAGGCGGCCTTCAGCTCCTCGTCGACCATGGCGTTGCCGCCGAACTTGATGACGACGGTCTTGCCGTGGTGCCGGGTCAGCCAGGGCAGCGCCTCGACGAGGATCTGGGCCTTGGGGAGCGCGGTGTGCTTACGCGTGGTGTTGGTCATGACGAATACGCGCTGTTCTCGTGGACGTAGTCGGCGGTGAGGTCGTTGGTCCAGATGGTGGCGGTGGCCTCACCGGCGGCGAGGTCCGCGACGATGTGGACCTCGCGGTAGCGCATGTCGACCTTGTCGCGGTCCTCGCCGACGGCGCCGTTCTTGCAGACCCAGACGCCGTTGATGGCGACGTTGAGCTCGTCGGGTTCGAAGGCCGCCTTCGTGGTGCCGATCGCGGAGAGCACCCGGCCCCAGTTGGGGTCCTCGCCGTGGATGGCGCACTTGAGGAGGTTGTTGCGGGCGATGGAACGGCCCACCTCGACGGCGTCGTCCTCGGTCGCGGCGTTGATCACCTCGACCTTGATGTCCTTGCCCGCGCCCTCGGCGTCCCGGATGAGCTGCTGACCGAGGTCGTCGCAGACGGCACGGACGGCCTCGGCGAACTCCCCGTACCCGGGGGTGACCCCGGAAGCGCCGGAGGCGAGCAGCAGCACGGTGTCGTTGGTGGACATGCAGCCGTCGGAGTCGACGCGGTCGAAGGTGACCCGGGTGGCCTCGCGCAGGGCCCTGTCCAGGGACTCGCTGTCGAGGTCGGCGTCGGTGGTGAGGACGACGAGCATGGTGGCGAGGCCGGGGGCGAGCATCCCGGCGCCCTTGGCCATGCCGCCGACGGTCCAGCCGTCCCCGGTGGCGACGGAGGTCTTGTGGACGGTGTCGGTGGTCTTGATGGCGATGGCGGCCTTCTCACCACCGTGCTCGGACAGCTGGGCGGCGGCGGCACCAACGCCGGGGAGCAGCTTCTCCATGGGGAGCAGCACGCCGATGAGCCCGGTCGAGCAGACGGCGACGTCACCCGCGCCGATGCCGAGCACCTCGGCGGCCTTCTCGGCGGTGGCGTGGGTGTCCTGGAAGCCCTTCGGCCCCGTACAGGCGTTGGCGCCACCGGAGTTGAGGACCACGGCGGTCAGCTGCCCGCTCTTGAGTACCTGCTCGGACCAGAGCACGGGGGCGGCTTTGACGCGGTTGGAGGTGAAGACGCCGGCGGCGGCGCGGCGGGGGCCGTTGTTGACCACAAGGGCCAGGTCGGGGTTGCCGTTCTCCTTGATCCCGGCGGCGATGCCCGCCGCCGTGAACCCCTGTGCTGCCGTCACACTCACGGCGCAACTCCGATCGTCGTCAGCCCGGTGGTCTCGTCGAGACCCAGGGCGATGTTCATGCTCTGGACGGCACCGCCCGCGGTGCCCTTGGTCAGGTTGTCGATGGCGCTGATCGCGATGATCCTGCCCGCGGCCTCGTCGTACGCGACCTGCACCGTCACGGCGTTGGAGCCGTACACGGAGGCGGTGGCCGGCCACTGTCCCTCGGGGAGGAGGTGGACGAACGGCTCGTCGGCGAAGGCCTTCTCGTAGGCGGCGCGCACGGACTCGACGGTGACGCCCGGCTTGGCCTTCGCGGTGCAGGTGGCGAGGATGCCGCGGGGCATCGGCGCGAGGGTCGGGGTGAAGGAGACGGAGATCCGCTCGCCGGCCGCCGCGCTGAGGTTCTGGATCATTTCGGGGGTGTGCCGGTGCCCGCCGCCCACGCCGTACGGCGACATGGAGCCCATGACCTCGCTGCCGAGCAGATGCGGCTTGGCCGCCTTGCCCGCCCCGGAGGTTCCGGAGGCGGCGACGATCACCGCTTCGGACTCGGCGAGGGCGGCGGCGTACGCCGGGAAGAGGGCGAGGGAGACGGCGGTGGGGTAGCAACCGGGCACCGCGACACGCCTGGACCCCTCCAGCGCGGCGCGGGCGCCCGGCAGTTCGGGCAGGCCGTAAGGCCAGGTACCGGCGTGCGGTGAGCCGTAGAACCGTTCCCAGTCGGCGGCGTCCTTCAGCCGGAAGTCGGCACCCATGTCGATCACGAGGACGTCCTCGCCGAGCTGCTCGGCGACGGCGGCGGACTGCCCGTGCGGCAGCGCGAGGAACACGACGTCGTGCCCGGCGAGCACCTCCGCGGTGGTCTCCGCCAGCACCCGGCCGGCGAGCGGCAGCAGATGCGGCTGGAGCGCGCCCAGTCGCTGGCCGGCGTTGGTGTTGCCGGTCAGCGCTCCGATCTCGACCCGGGGGTGGGCGAGCAGCAGACGCAGCACCTCCCCGCCCGCATATCCGCTCGCTCCGGCCACCGCCACACGTACCGTCATGGAACCTCCTCCTAGACGGCATGACTATACGCTCCACCGCAGGTTTATGCAATGGCAGGCGGAGCGGACCGCCGTCCGGGACGGCGGTCCGCTCCGTCTGCCGGACGGCCCTACTTCCGCCCGATCCGCAGGAACGTCACCGAGTGCGCCGGGAACGTATAGGTGAACTTGTCCGCCACACCCCTGAAAGTGGAGGTCACCGGCGTGACCGGGGTGTCGGTCTCGGTGTTCACGGCGTCCGGGTCGGCCGCCAGGGTGGTCACCCGGGCCCGGGAGGAGACCCTCGCGCCGCCGAGGTCGATCGCGGTGCGGGCCTCGGCCGGCTGGGCGTTGACGACCTTGACGATCAGGTCACCGGACGTCGCGTCCCGGGTGACGACCTGGCGGAACGGCTCGGCCGGCTTGTCGTCGGTGAAGCTGCCCCACTCCTGACCGTCGAGGTAGAGGGTCACGTGACGGCCACGCACCTTGACCTCGATGTCGTAGGCGCGGCCCGTCTCGATCGAGCCGGCCTGGGAGATCAGGGTCGACTTTCCGCCGTCGGCGGCCTGCTCGACGGCGGACAGAGTGTTGTTCCAGCCGCCGAGGTTCCACCAGTAGTAGGTGCCGGTGTCCTGGACGCCGAAGGCGACGAGGAAGCCTTCCTTGCCGGCCTTCTTCGTGGCCCTCACCCGCAGGTCGTAGTCGCGCCAGGCCGGATCACCGGCGGTGACCAGGGTGTTCTCGGCGGCCTCGTCGGTCTGGACGTACTGGCCGTCCTGGACGCTCCAGCTGCCGCCGCCGCTGTGGGTCCACTGGCCGGCGCCGCCGGAGAAGTCGTCGGCCAGGAGCGTCGAGCCGTCCGCGGCGGTCACCGACACGTCGTCGTACGCGGCGCTGGTCGCCCAGGTGGACAGGCCGACCGCGCCGGTGATGGGGCCGCTGACCCCGGGAGTGGTGCTCGCCTCGGAGGGGACGACCCGGTCGCCGGCGTTGGTCATGAACAGTTTCTGGACCTCGTAGTTGGCCGAGCCCCAGGACGCGTGGTTGTTGAACCAGATCATGTCCGGCGACCACTGGACATAGTCCTCGTTGGCGAGCAGCGGCGCATACGAGGCGAGTTCGACGATGTCCGCGTTGCGCTCCAGGCCGGTCATGAACGCGGCTTCGGCGAGGCCGTTCTTCCAGGCGTTGCCCTGGGAGGCGTACTCGCCGAGGAAGACGGCGGGGCCGCCCCGGTCGTAGGAGTCGTAGCGGTCGTTGTTCTGCAGGAACCACCGCGGGCTGTTGTAGTAGTGCTCGTCCACCATGGCGACGCCGCCCTCGCGGTTCAGCCGCCAGGCCGTGTCGAAGACCGTGCCGGAGTCGTCGGGGCCGGAGTTGGAGATCACGGTGATGCCCGGGTACCTGGCCTCGACTGCGGCCCGGAACCGCTCGAAGCGGGCGTAGAACTCCCGCGGCAGGTTCTCCTCGTTGCCGACGCCGATGTGGGTGAGTCCGAAGGGCTTGGGGTGGCCCATGTCGGCGCGCACCTTGCCCCAGGTGGAGTCCGCCGGGCCGTTGGCGAACTCGATGAGGTCCAGGGTGTCCTGGATGTGCCGCTGGAGCAGCGTCTCGTCGTCGGTGGCTCGGTTCTGGCCGCAGCCGGTCACCAGGGCCGGGACGACGGGCAGCGGCATCGCGCCGATGTCCTCGGCGAAGCGGAAGTACTCGTAGTAGCCGAGGCCGTAGCTCTGGTTGTAGCCCCAGAAGTTGGCGTTGGTGGCGCGTTCCTCGACCGGGCCGATCGTGTCCTTCCACTGGTAGGAGCGTTTGCGCTGCCAGCCGGAGGCCTCGCTGTAGTCCTCCATGGAGCCGGTGTTGACCAGACAGCCGCCGGGGAAGCGGACGAAGCCGGGCTTCAGGGCGGCGATCTTCTCGGCGAGGTCCTTGCGCAGTCCGTTCGGCTGGTTCCGGTAGGTGTCGCGCGGGAAGAGGGACACCATGTCCAGGGCCGCGGGGGCGGAGGAGGCGACGGTGAGCCTGCCCCGGTTGCTGGTGCGGGTCGCGGTGAAGGTGGCCCTGTACCGGGCCCAGTCTCCCCGGGCCGCGACCCGGCGGGCGGTCGCGAGCGCGCCGGCGGCGTCCTTGACCGTGACGGTGAGGGTGGTGCCGCTCTCCGCCCTGGCCCAGACGGAGAAGTCGTAGCGCCTGCCCTGCTCCACGCGGATGCCGGTGTTGTAGCCGGCATTGGTGACGGAGGAGTCCGCGCCCAGGGAGAGGTAGGCGCGGTTGCGTTCGTTCAGCCTGCCGGAGTCGTTCACCACCTGGGCCGTGCCGGCGGTCGTCCAGGAGGTCAGGGGCGTGTAGGAGCCGTTGTCGGCGGTGGAGTACTCGAAGGACCGGTTCTGGACCAGCTCGGCGTACAGACCGCCGTCGGCGGCCCGGTTGATGTCCTCGAAGAAGACGCCGTACATCGTGTCGCCGATCTCGGCGCCCCGGGCCTGCGGGTCGACGGTGATCGTGTAGTCGGTGACGCCCTCGGCGTGTGCGGGGACCGGGAGGAGGGCTGCGGCCGTCAGGAGTGCGGTCGCGGTGAGACCGAGTCCGAGGCGGGCGCGGTTCCGGGCGGTGCGTGACATGGATACTCCGCGGCTCTCTGGGGAGTGGGGGATTGAGCGTTCGGTATATCGGCCATTGGTCAGCACTTCGAACGGCAAGATAGGGAGGAGGCAGGGGCACGTCAATGGGTCGTGCGAGAACGCGGAGCACACGGGAGCGGGCACGATGGGCGATTTCCGGCCGGTACCCGAGGTGCTGACCTATCTGAGCGGCCGCTGGCGGGCGGAGCGGGCCGTGCGGGACCTGACGGGCGGCGACACGGGACGCTTCACGGGGACGGTGGCCTTCGGCCCGCTGGACGGCGGCGGCCTGCTGCACGAGGAGTCCGGCGACTTCACCTGGCGGGGCGTCACGCGGCCGGCCGAGCGGACCCTGCGCTTCCTGCCCGGGCCGGGCGGCACGGCGGACGTGCGGTTCGCGGACGGCCGCCCGTTCCACGGCCTGGATCTCACCACGGGCCGGTACACCGCCGTTCACCCCTGCGCCGCGGACCTCTACCGGGGAGAGTTCACCGTGCGGGACGCGGACCACTGGCGGACGGTCTGGCGGGTGCGCGGCCCCGCCAAGGACCTGGAGCTCACCACCCGCTACGCGCGCGTCGGCTGAGTCGAGGCACCCCCCAGGCGCAGGCTCCAGCGGCCCGCCTGCCCGGTCACGCTGATCGTCGACAACGAGCGGATGTCGATGCTCCAGTACGTGGCGGGCGGCGCCTTCAGTACGTACACCAGAGCCGCCCGGATCACCGAGGGCTCCGCGACGGCGACGGCCGTGCAGCCGTCGTCGGCCGGCCGCGTGTCGAGCCAGCCGCCCACGCGGCCGATGAAGTCCAGCAGCGACTCCCCGCCGTGCGGCCTGCCCCGCGGGTCGGCGAGCCAGGCGTCCACCGCCCCCGGCTCCCGGGCCATCGCCTCACCCAGGGTCAGCCCGCGCCAGCGGCCCATGTCGCAGTCCCGCAGGGCCAGCTGCACCAGCGGCGCGTACCCGAGACCGTCGCCGGTGGCGCGGCTGCGCGGGGCCGGCGAGCAGTACCGCAGATCGGCCGCCGCGAGCGGCAGCAGCTCGTGCGCGACCCGCTGCACCTCGCTCCAGCCGGCATGGTCCAGCGGCCGGTCGTCCTCGAAGCGTTCGGCGAGCACCGAGGAGCTCCCCGCGGCGGCGACGAACGTGACCCGACATGCCATGCCGCGATCGTCAGTCGCCGAAGTGAAGAGGTCAAGGGGTGCCGGGATGCCGTCACCCCAGGTATCGTCATGCTCACTCACCAGTGAGGACATGACGGGCAACTCACCCGAAACGCAGGCCGCCCGCCGCGCTCACTCGAAGGCGAGCAGCATCCAGTG
Organism: Streptomyces sp. NPDC086080; assembly: GCF_044540255.1. Lineage (NCBI taxonomy): Bacteria > Bacillati > Actinomycetota > Actinomycetes > Kitasatosporales > Streptomycetaceae > Streptomyces > Streptomyces sp. NPDC086080. Next base: position 239,937 of record NZ_JBITRU010000001.1, on the reverse strand, counting down.
ATCGGGCCGCTCCAGCGGGCGGAACCCCAGCTTGGCGTAGACACCGTGGGCGTCGTGCGTCGCCAGCATGACGCGCTTCACGCCGTGGGGCCGCACCTCCTCCCGTACGCGCGCGACCAGCGCGGTGCCGAGGCCCTTGCCCCGCACCGCCGGGTCCACGTACACATCGCACAGCCAGGCGAAGGTCGCCCGGTCGGTCACGACCCTGGCGTACGCCACCTGCTCCCCCGAGAGCGTGTCGTAGACGCCGAAGTTGAGCGAGCCCCCGATCGCGCTGTCCTGCTTCTCCCGGGAGCGGCCGAGCGCCCAGTACGCGTCGGTCGACAGCCACCGGTGGACCCGGGCCGCGTCGATCCTGGTGGGGTCGGTGGAGATCTCGTAGCCCTCGGGCAGGCGCGGGGTGTCGGTCATGGCGGGATGGTCCCAGGCCGGACGGGGCGGCGTCGATCTCTTATCCGAGCACGGCTGTCCGCGCACGGCTATGCGAGCACGTCGTCGCAGGCGGTGCGCAGACGTCGTACACCGTCGGCGATCTCCCCGGGGCCGGCCACCGCCGCGAAGCTCAGGCGGAGGTGGCCCGCCGGGGGTTCGGCGCTGAAGTAGGGGCGTCCGGGGGTGACGGCGACGCCCGCGCGCAGGGCGGCGGCGGTCAGGGCGGCCTCCGCCGCGCCCTCGGGCAGCCGCAGCCACAGGTGGTAGCCGCCGGAGGGGACGTGCGGGAGGGCGAGTTCGGGCAGCCGCAGGCGGAGCGCGGCCGTCATGGCGTCGCGGCGGGCCCGCAGCGCGGCGGAGACCGCGCGCAGATGACGCGGCCAGGCCGGCGAGCCCACGAGTTCCAGTGTGGCCTCCTGGAGGGGGCGGGGCACGAAGAAGGTGTCGACGACCTGGATCGCCCGCAGCCGCTCCAGCACGGGGCCGTGCGCGGCCAGGGCGCTCACCCGGAAGCTGGGCGAGGTCGCCTTGGTCAGTGAGCAGACGTGCACCACCACGCCGTCGGGGTCGTCGGCGGCCAGCGGCCGGGGCAGCGGGCCCGCGTCCTCGTGCACCAGCCGACGGACGAAGTCGTCCTCGACGACGAACGCGCCCGCCGCACGGGCGATCCGCAGGACCTCGCCGCGCCGCTCGGGGGCGAGCACGGCACCGGTGGGGTTCTGGAACAGCGGCTGGCAGACGAAGACCCGGGCGCCGGTCGCCCGGAACGCGTCGGCGAGCAGCGCGGGCCGTACGCCGTCCGCGTCCACCGGGACGGGTACCGGACGCAGTCCGGCCGCGCGGGCGATGGCCAGCATGCCGGGGTAGGTGGGCGACTCGACGAGCACGGGCGCGCCCGGTGGCGCGAGGGCACGCAGTGCGGTGGTCAGCGCGGACTGTCCGCCCGAGGTGACCAGCACCCCGGCCGCCGTGACCGGGCCGCCGATGCTCCGCGCGAACCACTCGCGCAGCTCCGGCAGCCCTTCCATCGGCGGGCGCCCCCACGCCCCGGGGCGGCGTCCGGCCCGGGACAGCGCCGCCGCCATGGCCCGCTCCGGCTGCAGGGAGGGATGCAGATAACCGCCGTTGAACTCGATCACCCCAGGCGGCGGCGCGGCCAGCGAGACCAGCACTCCGGAGGCGTCCACCGAGCGCGGTACGAGTTCGGCGGCGCCGTCGGCGCTGAGGGCCACCTCCTGCCAGGAGGTGTCGCCCGCGGGGGCGGCCGGCACACGGGGCTGCGCGCGGAAGGCGCCGGCGCCGGGCCGGGTGACGACCAGTCCCTCGGCGGCGAGCACCGCGAGCGCCCGGGAGACCGTCACCGGACTCACCCGGAACCGCTCCACCAGGGCGCGACTGGACGGGAGCTTTCCACCGGGAGAGTAGCGGTCGAGCTCCTTTCGCAGCCGTTCCACCAGTTCACCGACACTGCTACGCTCATGCATGAGAACACAGAGTAGCGCTACCGCCGCGCCCGGGATAGCAGTGCCCGTAGTCCGGGACGGCCGCGGCCTCGGCACCCTGCAGGCCGCCCTCGGCGTCCTCGCCTTCTCCCTCACCTTCCCGGCCACCGCCTGGGGCCTCGACGGCTTCGGGCCCTGGTCGCTGGTGGCCGTGCGCAGTGTGCTCGCGGCGCTGATCGCCGGCGGCTGCCTGCTCGCCCTGCGCGTCCCGCCGCCGGACCGGCGGCACTGGCCCGGGCTGGCGGTGGTCGGCGCCGGCGTGGTGCTCGGCTTCCCGATGCTGACCACACTGGCGCTGCAGACCTCGACCACCGCGCACGCGGCCGTCGTCGTCGGGCTGCTCCCGCTGACCACGGCGCTGCTGTCGGCCCTGCGGACCGGCTCGCGCCCGTCGCGCACCTTCTGGGCGGCGGCCCTCGCCGGAGCGGCCGCGGTGCTGGCCTTCACCGTGCGGCAGAGCGGTGGCGCGCTGAGCACCGCCGATCTGTATCTCTTCGCGGCGCTCCTGGTGTGCGCGGCCGGTTACACCGAGGGCGGGGGGCTGGCCCGGGTGATGCCGGGCTGGCAGGTGATCGGCTGGGCGCTGGTCCTGTGCCTGCCGCTCGCCCTGCCCGTCGCCGCGGTGGCGCTGAGCACCGAGCCGGTACGGCTGACCGCGCAGAGCGTGACCGGCGTGCTGTGGGTGGCGGCGGGTTCGCAGTTCCTCGGTCTGATCGTCTGGTACCGGGGCATGGCGGCCATCGGCATTCCCAGAGCCAGCCAGTTGCAGCTCGCGCAGCCGCTGCTCACACTGGTGTGGTCGGTGCTGTTGCTGAACGAGCAGCTGACGATGGCCGCCCCGCTGACGGCCGCGGCGGTGCTGGTGTGCATCGCCGTCACCCAGCGGGCCCGTGGTTGAGAGGAGGCCCGATGCGCGCAACCCAGGGTGACCAGCTTGTCCAGCACGGCAGGGTGGTCGGCCAGCACGACAAGGTCGGAGAGATCATCGAAGTGATGGGCGAGGAAGGGAAGCCGCCCTACCGCGTCCGCTTCGAGGACGGGCACGAGGGCGTGTGCTCACCCGGCCCCGACACCGAGATCAGGCACAGGACTCCACAGCACTAGGGGTGTCGTCCGGATCAGTCGTGAAGTCGTCCTGATCCGAACCGACGTCCCCCGGATCAGCGCGGGGGTTTCGCCGGCCGCCGGTAGTGGTCGGCGATCACCCGCGCCATCGCCCCGGTCGGATCGGCCGTCACCTCACGGGCGGCGAAGAAGACATGCCCGCTCACCTGCGGGTACTTCCTGGCCAGCGTGAGGTGCCGGGAGAGTTCGGCCGGGTCCCGCCAGGCCGCGGGCTGCGCCGGGTCGCCCGCCTTGTACAGCGCCTCCCCCGCGTACAGCCGGGTCCCGGTACCCCGGACGACCTCGGCCCACCAGGGCAGCAGTTTCGCGTAGTCGGCGGGGGCGAAGCCGATGTTCCAGTAGAGCTGCGGGCAGATGTAGTCGATCCAGTTCTCGCGGGCCCACTTGCGGGTGTCCGCGTGCAGATCGTCGTAGGTCTGCACCCCCGCGCGGGTGTCGGAGCCCCGCTCGTCCACCTCGGCGTTGCGCCACACCCCGAAAGGGCTGATCCCGAAGCGGGTGCCGGGCCGGATCGCCCTGATCCCGTCGGCCACTTCCCGCACCAGCCGGTCGGTGTTGTCCCGCCGCCAGGCCGCGCGGTCCGGGAAGGCGCCGCCGTGGGTGTCGTAGGCCCGGTCGTCGTCGAAGGTCTGGCCGGCCACCGGATACGGATAGAAGTAGTCGTCGAAGTGGACCGCGTCGACGGGGTAGCGGCGCACCGCATCCAGCATCGCCTCCCGCACGAAGGCGCGGACCTCGGGCAGCCCCGGGTTGTAGTAGAGCCTGCCTCCGTACGTGACCACCCAGCCGGGGGTGCGGCGCGCCGGGTGGGAGGGGGCGAGCCGGGTGGGGTCGGCGTGCGTGGCCACGCGGTACGGGTTGAACCAGGCGTGCAGGTGCAGCCCCCGGGCGTGGGCCTCCTCGACGGCGGTGCCGAGCGGGTCCCAGCCTGGGTCCGCGCCCTGGGTGCCGGTGAGGTACTGCGACCACGGCTCGTACGGCGAGGGCCACAGCGCGTCAGCCGCGGGCCGCACCTGGAAGACCACGGTGTTGAGCCGGGCGCGGACGGCCGCGTCGAGGTGGGCGACGAGTTCGGCGCGCTGCCGGGCGGCGCTCAGACCCGGCCGGGAGGGCCAGTCCCGGTTGGTCACGGTGGCCACCCACATGCCGCGCATCTCACCGGCCGCCGCGCCGCCACGTCCCGGGCCGCCGGAGGCCCCGGGCCGGGGCGCGGCGGAGGCCTGCGGCACCGTCGCCAGCGCGGCCAGCGCCATCGCCGTGAAACCCCTGCGTGACACCCGCCCCATCGCGCCCCCCTTGTGCACCGTCGAACCAGATCGTCGAGTTGCGACCCCGCCCAGGATGCCTCACCCGCGCGATCGATCATCGATACTTCGGGGTAGCGTGCACAGATGGAGCAGGCCCGGACCAGTCCGGGCTCTGCTTCGGCTCCCAAGCGAAGGGAACGATTGAACCCTCCCCGGCTGAACGGCGGGGATTCCTGGCTCAAGTTGCTCATTCGCTCGGCGAGCGAACAAGTCTGACGCTCTCAGCACCAGCCGGGACGGAACCTGCCCGGCTGCCCGTTAAGACAAAGGAGTTGCGCGTGCTTGGTTCTCGCGACGCACACCGGCCACCGCATCCCACCGTGTGGGCGATCTCTCATGTGTGGGACAGGACCACTCGTTCGGGAGCCGTCCGGACCGCTCTCGGGGGTTCCAAGTGACCGACATCGAACGCGTCGGAGTGGTGGGCTGCGGTCAGATGGGCGCGGGGATCGCCGAGGTGTGCGCCCGCGCCGGACTGGACGTGAAGGTCGCCGAGACCACCGGCGAAGCCCTGGAGATAGGCCGCACCCGGCTGTTCAACTCCCTGTCGAAGGCTGCCGGGCGCGGCAAGATCTCCGAGGAGGAGCTGGCGGCCACACAGGACCGGCTGAGCTTCACCACCGACCTCGGGGAGTTCGCCGACCGTGATCTCGTGATCGAGGCCGTGGTCGAGAACGAGCAGGTCAAGACCGAGATCTTCCAGGTGCTGGACCAGGTCGTGACCCGGCCGGACGCGATCCTGGCCTCCAACACCTCGTCCATCCCGCTGGTGAAGCTGGCGGTCGCCACCTCGCGGCCCGACCACGTCATCGGCATCCACTTCTTCAACCCCGCTCCGGTGCAGAAGCTGGTCGAGCTGATCCCGGCGCTCACCACTTCCGAGGGCACGCTGAGCCGGGCCCAGGTCTTCACCGAGAAGGTGCTGGGCAAGCACGCGATCCGCGCTCAGGACCGCTCGGGTTTCGTGGTGAACGCGCTGCTGATCCCGTATCTGCTCTCCGCGATCCGGATGTTCGAGTCGGGCATCGCCAGCCGTGAGGACATCGACAACGGCATGGAGATGGGCTGCGCCCATCCGATGGGCCCGCTGAAGCTGTCCGACCTGATCGGTCTGGACACGGTGGCCTCGGTCGCGTACTCGATGTACGAGGAGTACAAGGAGCCGCTGTACGCCGCTCCCCCGCTGCTCCAGCGCATGGTCGACGCGGGCCGGCTGGGCCGCAAGAGCGGCTCGGGGTTCTACACGTACGACTGAGCGGCGTTCCGGGGCCCCGGCACCCGGGCCGGGATTGACCCAGGTCATCCCGGCCCGGGTGCCGGGGCTTCGGGATCAGGGCCGGATCAGGGCCTGTCCTCCTGACTGCCGGGCCTGAGGTGGTGCAGCAGGAGTAAGGCCGCCGCCATGGTGGCGGCCGGGACCTCGCCGCGGGCCACCATGTCGGGGACCAGCTTGAGCGACACCCACTCCCGGCGGTCCGACTCGAAGGCGTCCACGGGGGGACCGAGGTACTCGCCCTCGTCGGCCCAGTAGATGTGGTGCCGGGCGTCGGTGAGGCCGTTGGACGGCTCCACGCTCATGAGGTGGTGCAGGGGTCCCGGCCGCCAGCCCGTCTCCTCCTCCAGCTCCCGCGCCGCGGCACGGACGACGTCCTCGCCGTCCTCGACCACTCCGGCCGCGAGCTCCCAGCCCCAGCTGTCGGTGATGAAGCGGTGCCGCCACAGCAGGAGGACCTCGTTGACCTCGTTCACCACCGTGGCGACGGCGACGGGCCGCAGCCGGAGCAGGTAATGGTCGAGATGCCTGCCGTCCGGGAGTTCCACATCCGCGAGATTGACGCTGAACCAGCGGTTTGAGTACACATGCTGTTCGTTCTGTTTCGTCCACTGCATGTTTCTGCCACCTTTCGACGAGTGAGGGGCAATATCGCAGGAACGACCGTCCCGGCAGCAGGCGCACGAGTGGCCGCCCCCGGCGCAGCGCCGGGCGCGGTGGCGGCGCACACCGGATGCCCGTGTCCCTGAACTGCGGTGGCGCTAGATCGGGACGCGCAGTGCGCCGTCGATGAGTTCGGCCGCCTCGGCCGTACCGGCGCAGCCGCTGCGCACGAGGTGCTCGCGCACGGAACGGAGACGGTCGCGCAGCCGCTGCGACTCCATTCCGCGGGCCTGTTCGGCCATCTGCACCGCGACGGCCACCGCTTTGTCGGCGTTGCCCTGGCGCAGTTCGACGGTGCTCAGCATGGCCAGCCGGTGCACCCGCCCGCGGTCGTGCGCGGGGGTGTCCACGGCCGCCGCGGCGTGCTCCCCGGCGGCCGCGAGTTCGCCGAGGCTCAGCAGCGCCTCCGCCACCTGGACGTTGACCAGGCCGGGCTGCACGTATCCGGTCTCGTCGGGTTCGTATCCGCGCCGGATGTGCTCGGCGGACCGCTCGGCCCGCCGGATACAGGACAGCGCGCTCGTGCCGTCGCCGAGATGCGCGTACGCCTTGGCCTGCATCGCGTACAGGTCGGAGGCGAGGGCCGGGGTGATGCGGGTGCCGGCGGCACGCAGCGCGGCCTCGGCGAAGGCGACGGCCTGCCGGTACTCCCGCATGAACAACGACTGGTTGACGAGCAGCGCGATGACGTAGGCGCCCAGCCCTCGGTCCCCGCTGGCCTTCGCCAGCCGGAGCGCCTGGTGGAAGTAGCGCTGGGCGAGGCCGTGCGCGTCGGAGTCGTACGCGCAGATGCCGGCGATCGCGACCAGGCCGCCGGTGGCCCTGTGCAGCCGGCGTCCGGTGGCATCGGTGTAGCTGCCGCGCAGCAGCGGGGCGGCCTCGGCGTTGAGGAAGCCGACGATCCGGGCGCGGGTCGTCACGCCGCCGGCCTTGCGGTACATCTGCTCGTAGTGCGTACGGGCGGAGCGCAGCATGGCGAGGTCGGCGGGGGTGACGCGGTGCCGGCCGCCGCGGGAGACGTCGGCGTCCTCGGGCGGGTTCTCCCACTCCCACACGGGCATCACGGCGGGCGTGCCGGTGACGGCGGGGGCGTCGAGTATGTGCGGGCGGCGCTGCTGGTCGGAGCGCCACAGCGCGGTGGCCCGGTCGACGAACCCGGAGAGCGACCCGGGGTGCGGGGCGGCCGGTTCGCCGGGCACGCCCAGCCCGATGTCGTCGAGGGTGACCGGGCGGCGCAGCCGGGCGGCGAGGACCTCGCAGATCAGGTCGGGCACCTGTCCCCGGGGCCGCTGGCCCTTCAGCCATCGCGCCACGGCGGTGTGCTCGTACCTCAGGGACAGACCGCGCGCGCGTCCGGCCTGGTTGACGTGTGCGGCCAGTCCGGCGTGCGAGATCCCGGCCTCGTCGAGGATCGCGTCCAGCAGACTGTTGGGCTGCATTCGGGCCCCCCGGGTGGCTCAGTGCGGACAGACTAGTGGCTGCCGGTTCACACGGGGTGTGAACGGAGTGCCCGCATCCGCAGTGTGCGCGCGCTGTCGCGGAGAGTTTCCGGCCGGTTGACTGAGTTGCCTCGAAAGAGGCCGGCCGGGCCGCCGGCTCCCCCTCGTACAGTGCGGCGGCCCGTTTCCACGCCGTCCGCCCGGCTGCCTGCCCGACACTCCGTGGCCGGGCGGACGGCCCCGCCGGCCCGCGGGCTGCGGGCCACTCTCGCCCCCGCCGCCCCTACCCATCCCGTCCCCGGGGGTGGGCCCCCGGCCCCCGGACGGGCCACGTAGGGCGCGGGGGCCACCCGTAACCCGCGCACAGCACACACCGCGCGGGAAGGGCCCCCACACGCCCGACGACGCGGACCTGTCGACCCGCGCATCACCTCGCCCCCGCCGCCCCTACCCACCCCGCTCCCGGAGGTGTGCCCCCGGCCCCCGGACGGGCTGAAGGAGTTCGCGGCTGGTCCCCTGCGATATGCCGGACGGGGCGGGCCCGGTGATCGTCACCCGGCCGTCGGCGTCGGCCCCCTGGGAAACGCCCCCGCAGCCGGCGGGCGGCCGCAGGAGACCAGCCGGAGGCGGGGCGCCCGGCCGACCCGTCAGGCGGGCACCGCAGGTGCGCGTCGGGGTACGGGTCCGCCGTTGGGCCGCGCCCCGGCGCACACGTCCTCGGGGTGGCCTGGGGATGCCGGCACTCATCGTGAGGGCGGCCGCCGGTCGCGGGGTCATGCCGGGAACCGCAGGTGGTCGCCCGTGGCGTGGGTGCAGGGGCGGAGGTCCGGGGCGGAGTGCCGTATGTGCCGCTCGTTTCCGAGGATCAGCAGCGCCACATCGTCCTTCGGCGGGCCAGCGGTGTGCCGCAGCAGGGCCGTGAGGACCGTGCGGAGCACCGCCTGGGGCGTGAGCGGATGGGTTCGGGCCGCCTCGGTGAGGACGTCGCGCAGCGGGAAGAACCGGCCCTCGGCGTCCCGGGCCTCCTCCGCTCCGTCCGTGTGGAGGACGAGCACGTCGCCGGGCAGCAGGCGTCGGCACGGCACAGCGGGGAGTTCGGCGGGCAGCGGGAAGGGCCCGAGGAGCGGAAGCGGATCGGCGCGGGCCAGCGGTTCGGCCCGTGCGCCGGTCAGCAGGTGCGGCCAGGGATGCCCGCAGTTCAGCGCCCGCATCTCACCGTCCGGCAGGATCTCCAGCAGCAGTACGGTGACGAACTCCTCGCCGGTCACCGGGTCGGACCCGGCGGGGGCGCGCTCGTGCAGATGCCGGGCCAGCGCCCGCTCCAGCCGGCGCAGCACGCCCTCCAGGTCGGCCTCGTCGTGGGCGGCTTCGCGGAAGCTGCCGAGAAGGGCGGCCACGGTCGGTACGGCAGCGAGCCCGTGCCCGCGGACGTCACCGATGACGACCCGCACACCGTGCTCGGTGGCGATGACGTCGTACAGATCACCACCGATCCGTGCGCCCCGGTCGGCGGACAGATGTACCGCGGCGACGGCCAGTCCGTCGACCCGCGGGGGCGGTGGCCGCAGCAGCGCGCTCTGCGCGGCCTCCGCGATCCGGCGGGTCCGCCGCAGTTCGCGCAGCATCCCGCGCCGGACGTGCATGACGACACCGGTGATGACCGTGCACAGGACGGCGCTGCTGACCAGGCGCGCGCCAAGGGCGTCGTCCCGGGCGAGCGGGCAGGTCAGCCGGTAGACGACCGCGGCGGTCGCCCAGGCTGTGGGTACCACCAGGGAGAGCGCCCGTGAGAGGAGCCGGGGCGGTACCCAGCGGGCAGCCCCAGGCGTCAAGCGGATCATGCCGATGGCCCCCCATATAGGCCCGGACAGCGCAGACCGGCCTCAAGAGGCCGGTCCGATTCTGTCGACCGTATGGCCTGATCCGGACGTATCACCCTGAATAGTCACTCGAACGAGTGAGGTGACCGGCGGGATGTGGGGCACGGGGTGGCGCGGAGGTCTGCCGCACACCCACCCCATGCGCCCCGCACCGGCACGCGGCCACCCCGGCAGACCCGGCGCCGACCCCCTGCCCCGCTCCTCAAACGCCGGAGGGGCTGGTTCCAGCCCTCCGGCGTTTGAGGAGCGGGGGTCCGGGGGCAGCGCCCCCGGGGAAAGGCTGCACCAGGAGTGCGCGCGTCAGCCCCGCAGGACCGCTCCCGTGCGGTCGGTCGCGAGGGCCACCGCCGACTCGCGGGCCGCCGACGCCTCGTCGACGGTCAGCGTGCGGTCGCCCGCCCGGAAGCGGAGGGCGTACGCCAGCGACTTACGGCCCTCGCCCAACTGCTCGGCGTTCTCGTACACGTCGAACAGGCGGATGGACTCCAACAGCGCCCCGGCGCCCTCGCGCAGCGCGGCCTCGACGTCCGAGGCCGGCACGAACGCGTCGACGACCAGCGCGACGTCCTGCGTGGCGACCGGGAACGTGGAGATGACCGGTGCCTGCGGGGTGTCGTCGCCGACCCGCTCCAGGGCGTCCAGGTCCAGCTCCATCGCGCAGCTGCGCACCGGCAGGCCCAGGGTCTTCACCACGCGCGGGTGCAGCTCCCCGGCGTGGCCGATGACGCGCTCGGCGCCATCGACGGTGACGGTCAGCTCGGCGCAGCGGCCCGGGTGCCACGGCCCGTACTGACCCTTGCGGATGCCCAGTTCGGCACCGGCCTCGCGGGCGACGGTCCGGGCGGCCTCGACCGCGTCGGCCCAGTCGGCCGGGCGGCCCCTGCCCCACCAGCCGGCCTGCTCGCGGGCCCCGGACAGGACCACGGCGACATGCCGGGGCTGGTCGGGCAGCGCGGCGTTCAGCGCGGCGATGTCGTCCTCGCTCGGGCGCCGGTCGACGGGCAGGTTCGCGGCCGCCCTGCGCTCGTCGCCCGGCTGGAAGACCAGGCCGGTCTCGAACAGCGCGAGGTCGTGCGAGCCCCGGCCGTCGTTGCGGCGCAGCGCGCCGAGCAGGCCCGGCAGCAGCGAGGTGCGCAGCGCGGGCTCCTCGTCGCTGAGCGGATTGACCAGCTTGACGACCCGGCGGGCCGGGTCGTCGGCGTCGAGACCGAGCTGGTCGAAGATCTGCTCGCTGACGAACGGGTAGTTCAGCGCCTCGACGTACCCGGCTCCGGCGAGCGCGCGGCCGACGCGGCGGTGCAGCCGCTGGCGGGCGGTCAGGCCCCGGCCGGCGGGCGGCCTGGGCAGCGTGGAGGGCAGGTTCTCGTAGCCCTCCAGCCGGATGACCTCTTCGGCCAGGTCGTTCGGGTCGGTGAGGTCGGGCCGCCAGGACGGAACGGTGACGATCAGCTCGTCCTGGCCGTAGACGTCGCAGCCGACCTCCTGGAGCCGGCGTACGACGGTCTCGCGGCCGTACGTCACCCCCGCGACCTTGTCGGGGTGATCGGCGGCGACGGTGATGGTGTGCGGCGCGGTCGGGGCGATGACCTCGGTGACACCCGCGTCGGCGGTGCCGCCGGCGAGCAGCACCAGCAGGTCGACCGTGCGCTGCGCGGCAGCGGCGGCGGCCTGCGGGTCCACGCCGCGCTCGAAGCGGCGGGAGGCCTCCGAGGACAGCTTGTGCCGACGGGCGGTGCGCGCGACGGACACCTGGTCGAAGTGGGCCGCCTCGATCACCACGTCGCCGGTCGACTTCTCGAGGTCGTCGTGGTCGGCGATCTCGGTGTCGGCACCGCCCATGACTCCGGCGAGACCGATCGGGCCGCGGTCGTCGGTGATGACCAGATCCTCGGCGTGCAGCTTCCGCTCGACGCCGTCGAGGGTGACGATCTTCTCGCCCTCCGCCGCGCGGCGCACGCCGATGGTGCCCTGGACGAGGCCCCGGTCGTAGGCGTGCAGCGGCTGGCCGAGTTCCATCATGACGTAGTTGGTGACGTCGACGGCGAGGGAGATCGGGCGCATGCCGACCTTCTGGAGCCTGCGCTTCAGCCAGATCGGGGAGCGCGCCTCGGGGCTGAGACCGGTCACCGTGCGGGCGGTGAAGCGGTCGCAGCCGGCCGGGTCGGAGACCTCGACCGGGTAACCGAAGGCGTTCGGTCCCGGCACGTCGAGGAGGGCCGGGTCACGCAGCGGCAGGCCGTAGGCGATGGCGGCCTCGCGGGCGACACCGCGCAGGGAGAGGCAGTCGCCGCGGTTGGCGGTGACGGCGATGTCCAGGACCTCGTCGACCAGCTCCAGCAGCTCGATGGCGTCCTTGCCGACCTCGGTCTCCGGCGGCAGCACGATGATGCCGTGGGAGCCGTCGTCGCCCATGCCCAGCTCGTCGCTGGAGCAGATCATGCCGTGGGACGTCTTGCCGTACGTCTTGCGCGCGGAGATCGAGAAGCCACCGGGCAGGGTGGCGCCGGGCAGCACCACGACGACCTTGTCGCCGGCGGCGAAGTTGCGGGCGCCGCAGACGATCTCCTGGGGCTCACCGGTGCCGTTGGCCTGCCCGACGTCGACGGTGCAGAAGCGGATCGGCTTCTTGAAGCCCTCCAGTTCCTCGATGGTCAGCACCTGGCCGACGACGAGGGGGCCCTTGAGGTCGGCGCCGAGGTGCTCGACGGTCTCGACCTCGAGGCCCGCCGAAATGAGCTTGGCCTGTACGTCACGGCCGGTCTCCGTCGCCGGCAGGTCGACGTACTCCCGCAGCCAAGAAAGCGGGATCCGCATCAGATCTCCATCCCGAACGGCCGGGTGAACCGGACGTCACCCTCGACCATGTCTCGCATGTCCTCGACGTTGTGGCGGAACATCAGCATCCGCTCGATGCCGAACCCGAAGGCGAAGCCGCTGTACTTCTCGGGGTCGACGCCGCAGGCGGTGAGCACCCGCGGGTTGACCATGCCGCAGCCGCCGAGCTCGATCCAGCCCTCGCTGGAGCAGGTGCGGCAGGGCCGGTCGGGGTTGCCGACGGAGGCGCCCTTGCAGACGTAGCAGAGCATGTCCATCTCGGCGCTCGGCTCGGTGAAGGGGAAGAAGTTCGGCCGCAGCCGGGTCTTCATCTCCGCGCCGAACAGCGACTGGACCATGTGGTCCAGGGTGCCCTTGAGGTCCGCCATGGTCAGGCCCTCGTCGATGGCGAGCAGCTCGACCTGGTGGAAGACGGGGGTGTGTGTGGCGTCCAGCTCGTCGGTGCGGTACACCCGGCCGGGGCAGATCACGTAGACCGGCAGCTCACGGTCGAGCGCGGAGCGGATCTGCACGGGCGACGTGTGGGTGCGCAGCACGACACCGGACTCGGTGCCGCCCCCGGGGCCCGCCACGAAGAACGTGTCGGCCTCGCCGCGGGCCGGGTGGTCCGGGCCGATGTTCAGGGCGTCGAAGTTGAACCACTCGGCCTCGGCCTCGGGGCCCTCGGCGACCTCGTAGCCCATGGCCACGAAGATGTCCTCGATGCGCTCGGAGAGCGTGGTCAGCGGGTGCCGGGCGCCGGCCGGCACCCGGTCGTGGGGCAGCGTGACGTCCACGGCCTCCTCGACCAGGACCCGCGCGTCGCGCTCGGCCTCCAGTTCGGTCTGGCGGGCGGCGAGGCCCTTGTTCACGGCACCGCGCGCCTGGCCGACACGCTTGCCGGCGTCGGCCTTCGCGTGCGGTGGCAGGGCGCCGATCTCCCGGTTGGCCAGGGCCAGCGGGGAGGTGCCGCCGGTGTGGGCGACCTTGGCCTCCTGGAGCGCGTCGAGGGAGTCCGCGGCGGCGAAGGCGGCGAGCGCCTCGTCCCGCATGCGCTCGATCTGTTCCGGTTTCAACGCCTCGACCTCAACAGGGTCGTACGACTTGTTCGGTGCCGACATCTCTTCCCGTGCTTCCGACTAGCTGGCTGATGGTCCCCGTCATCGACTCGTGGACGAAACACCTGGCGGTGCCGTCTGTTCTTTCGTCCTCGGGACGCAAAGGTGCCAAGGGCCGAGTCTAACGGGGTGGGGGAACGCGAAGGCGCCCGTGGGGCCCGGTGGACGTCTCAGGTGAGATACGCCGGTGCCGCCACGGGCAACGTAAATCGGAACTCGGCGCCGCCGCCGGGGGCTCGTCCGACCGTGATGGTGCCGCCGTGGGCTTCGACGATGCCCTTGACGATGTACAGCCCGAGGCCCGTGCCGCCGCGCTTGCTGCCCCGCCAGAAGCGGGTGAAGACGCGGTTCATGGACTCCTCCGGAATGCCGGGCCCTTCATCACTCACCGTGACCGATGTGGCCGCGTTCTCCGTGATCGCGGCGTGGTCGGCGGTGTCCCGTTCGCGGGGGGACACCGAGGGCGTGATGTCGATGGTGACAGTTCCCTCGCCGTGCCGCACCGCGTTTTCCAGCAGGTTGCTCAGCACCTGGTCGACCTTGTCGGGGTCGGCCCACAGATCGGGCAGCGGGTGCTGCACCCTCAGCAGGAACCGGTCGGCCGGCTGCCCGGCGGCGACATAGGCCTGGATGTGGCGTCCGACGGCGGCCCCGATGTCGACGGGCTGACGCCGCACCTCAAGGCGACCGGAGTCGATGCGGGATATGTCGAGCAGTTCGGCGATGAGCCGGGTGACCCGGTCGGCGTCGGCGTCGACGGTCTCCAGCATCAGCCGCTTCTGGTCGTCGGTGAACCGCTCCCACTTGGCGAGCAGCGTGGCGGTGAAGCCCTTGACCGATGTGAGCGGGGAGCGCAGTTCGTGGGCGACGGTGGCGATCAGCTCGGCGTGGCTGCGCTCGGTGCGGCGCCGGGCCTCGGTGTCGCGCAGGGTGACGACGACGCGGCGGACGGGCCCGGTGGGCCGGGTGCGGACGTAGCGCGCGGAGACGAGGACCTCGCGACCGCCGTGGAGCAGGAGGTTGCGTTCGGGCTGGCCCACCCGGATGGCGAGACCGCCGTAGGGGTCGGTGAGCTGCCACCAGCGGCGGCCCTCCAGGTCCTCTAACGGCAGGGCCGTCTCCAGCCGCCGGCCGAGGGCCTGCTCGGCGGGTACCGCCGTGATGCGGACGGCCGCCGCGTTGAAGCAGATCACCCGGCCGTGCTCGTCGGCGACGACGAGTCCGTCGGGGAGCTGGTCGGGGTCGATGCCGAGTTCGGCGAGATCACCGGGCCGGGGCGCGGGCGGGCGCGCGACCCGCTGTGCTCCCGGTGCGCTGCTCGTGCCGACGCTCATCCCCGTACCCCACCTCTCGGAACTCCCCCGGGGCGCCCCGTGCTCGGGACCGGCCGAGAGCTTGGGGAGGGTCCCCGGGCTGGTCACCTTACTGGTTTCCGGTGACGGAGCGGCACCCTCCGGCGGCGCGCTGTGCACGTGCCGACGCGTAGAGACATACGGCGGCGGCGGTGGCCAGGTTCAGGCTCTCGGCGTTTCCGTGGATGGGGACGCGTACGACGGCGTCGGTGAGCGCGCGGGTCTCCTCGGGCAGCCCCCAGGCCTCGTTGCCGAAGACCCAGGCGGTCGGGCCGCCCATGGTGCCCTTGTCCAGCTCGTCGTCGAGGTCCCGGTCACCGGCCCCGTCGGCGGCGAGCAGCCGTACGCCCGCGTCCCGCAGTCCCGTCACGGCCTGTTCGACGGGGACACCGACGGCGACGGGAAGGTGGAACAGCGAGCCGACGGAGGCGCGTACGGCCTTGGGGTTGTACAGATCCACGGAGGCGTCGGTGAGGACGACGGCCTCGGCTCCGGCGGCGTCGGCGCAGCGCAGCACGGTGCCGGCGTTCCCGGGGTCGCGTACGTGCGCGAGGACGGCGACGAGGCGGGGCCGGGCGGCGAGGATCTCCTCGAACGGCGTGTCCAGGAACCGGCACACCCCGACGAGTCCCTGCGGGGTGACGGTGGTGGAGATGTCGGCGACGACCTGTTCGGAGGCCAGGTGCACGCGGGCACCGGCGTCCCGGGCCGCGCCGATGATGTCGGCGTACCGCTCGGCGGCCCCCGGTGTGGCGAACAGCTCCACGAGCGTGGCGGCGTCCCCGCTCCGGTGCCCGGCGGCCTCCCGCACGGCCTGTGGCCCTTCGGCGAGAAACAGCCGCTCCTTCCCCCGGAAGTTACGCCTGGCCAGCCGGCGGGCGGCGGCGACGCGGGCGGCACGGGGGGAGATCAGCTCGGGGCCGACGGGGCGCATCGTCTTCTTCACCTTCGGGAGTTCTCCACACGCGGCACGCGCGACTCCCCGAGGGGCGCGGGGAACTGCGCGAACGACCACAACGGGCCCGCGGCCGGGCGACGACCGGCGAACCGCAAACAAACAGGACCCGCAAGCTTTTGGGCCTGCGGGTCCTCACCTCACGTCGGCTTCACGCCAACGCAGTGCTCACGCCGCCTTGGGCGCGTTCACGTCCGCCGGCAGCGCCTTCTGCGCGACCTCGACGAGCGCCGCGAAGGCGGTCGCGTCGTTGACGGCCAGCTCGGCCAGGATCTTGCGGTCGACCTCGACGTTCGCGGCCTTCAGACCCTGGATGAAGCGGTTGTACGTGATGCCGTTGGCGCGGGCAGCGGCGTTGATGCGCTGGATCCACAGCTGGCGGAAGTCACCCTTGCGCTTCTTGCGGTCGTTGTAGTTGTAGACCAGCGAGTGGGTGACCTGCTCCTTGGCCTTGCGGTACAGGCGCGAGCGCTGACCGCGGTAGCCGGAGGCCTGCTCGAGGATCGCCCGGCGCTTCTTGTGGGCGTTGACTGCCCGCTTGACGCGTGCCACTTGTTAACTCCTTGTAGCGGGGCCGTGGTTGTGCCCACACGGCCCGAAATCGATTGGGTCCCGGTCTGACGTACGCACGGCGCTCGCGCGCCGGGGCGTCACTTGCCGAGAAGCTTCTTGATCTTCGCGGCGTCGCCCGGGGCCATCTCGGCGTTGCCGGTGAGGCGACGCGTCACACGGGACGACTTGTGCTCGAGCAGGTGGCGCTTGCCGGCGCGCTCGCGGAGCACCTTGCCGGAGCCGGTGATCTTGAAGCGCTTGCTGGCACCGCTGTGCGACTTGTTCTTCGGCATAGCGCCGTTCTCTCCTCGTCGGTGGCGCTCCGGTGCCCGGTCGTGAAACCGGGCACGGTGGAGCGTCGTCTTGTATCGGTTACTCCTGGGGGCGGCGCCCCCGGGGGTCACGCGTCGGCCGGAGCCTCTGCGTTCGCGACGTCGTCGGCGTCCGCGGCGTTCGCGGCGTCGGGGTCCGCGGCGTTCATCGAACGGCCGGGGTTGGCCTTCGCTTCCGCCTTGCGGGCTTCCTGCGCCTGGCGAGCCTCGGCCATCGCCTCGGTCTTCTTCTTGTGCGGACCGAGAACCATGATCATGTTTCGGCCGTCCTGCTTCGGGTTCGACTCCACGAAGCCGAGGTCCTGGACGTCCTCCGCGAGCCGCTGCAGCAGTCGGTAGCCGAGTTCCGGCCGGGACTGCTCGCGACCACGGAACATGATCGTGATCTTGACCTTGTCGCCCTGCTTGAGGAACCGGACGACGTGACCCTTCTTGGTGTCATAGTCGTGCGGGTCGATCTTCGGCCGGAGCTTCATCTCCTTGATGACCGTGTGCGCCTGGTTCTTGCGCGCCTCACGGGCCTTCATGGCCGACTCGTACTTGAACTTCCCGTAGTCCATGAGCTTGCACACGGGCGGACGGGCGTTCGCCGCGACCTCGACGAGGTCGAGGTCGTACTCCTGCGCAAGCTCCAGGGCCTTGGCAAGCGGGACAATCCCGACCTGCTCGCCGCTGGGACCGACAAGTCGCACCTCGGGAACGCGAATCCGGTCGTTGATGCGGGGCTCGGCGCTGATGGATCCTCCTCGGTAGCACCACGCGACGGTCTGGCGGACAGCCGCGTTACGTCTGTGTTCGTGAGACCTAACCGCGCCGGCGCACGAAAAATGCCCCGGACGATCACAGGCGGGGCTCCTCGAACTACCGGAGCACCGCCACGGGGACCGCGGGGCGCGTCATCGGGCGGATCGCCGCCTCGGGGACGGCACCGCCTGACCGGTGACCCGCCGCCCTGAGGGCGGTCAGGTGGGAGTTCGAAGCCTCCACTTGTGGGCCGGGCACATGTGCCGTGAGGCATACGGGTCCGACCGGTCGTTACACAAGGTTAGCAGCTCGTGGTGAGGTGCACCAACCGGCCCTCTCCGGCCTCCTGACGTCAAGGGGGCGTGCGGCTGCGCCTATCGTGTGGGGCATGAGTGACACCTCCCCCTCGGACACCCCCGACACCACCGGCAACCCCGACTTCGACGCCATGGCCCGCGACATCGCGGAGGTTCCGGCGGTCGAGGTGATCGTGACGGTCGCCGTCAATCTGATGAGCGCCGCCGCCGTGAAGCTCGGTCTGACCGAGGAGGGCGACACGTACAAGGATCTGGACGAGGCCCGCAAGCTGGTGCACGCGCTGGCCGGTCTGCTGGACGCCTCCGCGACCGAGATCAGCTCCTTCCACGCGGCTCCGCTGCGCGACGGCCTGAAGTCGCTCCAGCTGGCCTTCCGCGAGGCCTCGCTGGTCGCGGACGAGCCGGGCAAGGGGCCGGGCGAGAAGTACACCGGCGCGATCTACGGCTAGGACCTCAGGGACGTACGTACAGGGGCTCGCCGGGTGGCGTCGCCTCGGCCGGCAGAACCGCCAGGTCGAGGCCGCGCACCAGGCGGGCCCTCAGTGTCTCGTCGGCGGCGATCCGCTGCGCCACGGCGCGTGCGGCCTCGGCGGCGGGGACGGCCGGGTCGAGGACGAGGGCGAGGGTGCCGTCGGCCTGGCCGGGGCCCAGGTGGGCGCGCAGTACGGCGGGCTCTGCGGCCACGGCGGCCCGTACGGCGTCGACGACGGCCGGATCGGCGAGCGGATCGGTACTGGTGCGGCCCTCGGCGAGTGCGAGCAGCGTGGGGCCGGTCAGTTCGAAGGGCACCGGACCGGACATGTCCAGGACCACCGTGTCCGCCTTCTCGTGCGCGGCGGCCCGCAGCGCCTGGTGCAGGGGTACGGCGACCGGGCGGGCGGCCGGGTCCCAGCGGGCGAGCGACTCGACGGAGGTGAAAGCGGGCAGAGCGGTGCGGCCGCCGGCCTTCAGGGTGGGTACGGCCATGTCGCTGGTCTTCTCGCGGCGCAGCCCGTTCTCGTCCTCCTCGACCTCACCGAGCACGGCCACCACGGGGACGAGCAGCCGGGCGCCCTGGAGCGCCTCCAGGACGGGGGCGACCGCGTTGCCGTCCTCGGCCCAGGCGGCGAGGGCGGCGCTCAGCCGGGGGTCGGCGGTGCCGTCGTCGTCGCGGAACGGGGATTCGGGAATGTTCTTGTTCGCCACGGACACCGACCCTATCGGCCGCGTGTGACAGGCTCGGACGCGGCTTCGGCTTCGGCGTCGACATCGACTTCGACTTCGACTTCGGCTTCGGCTTCGGCTTCGGCATCGGCATCGGCATAGACGGAGGGAGAGATCGGTGGCGGACGAGGCGCGGGTGTCCGTGGCGGTGCTGGACCTCGGCTCCGGGGAGACCGTCACCCATGGCGGCGGCGTGTTCGTCACGGCCAGCGTCGTGAAGGTCGACATCCTGGCGGCGCTGCTGCTCGGGGCGCAGGACGCGGGACGGGAGCTCACCGCGCGGGAGCGGTCGTACGCGACGGCGATGATCGGGCGCAGTGACAACGACGCGGCGTCCGCCCTCTGGGCCGGCATCGGGCGGGCGGCGGGCCTCGACGCCGCGAACGCCCGCTTCGGGCTGACGGAGACCGCGGGCGGTGACGGCACCCTGTGGGGACTGACCCGCACCACGGCTGCGGACCGGCTGGCGCTGCTGCGGCAGGTGTTCGGCACGGACTCGGCACTGGGCGCGGACGCGCGTCGCTATGTACGGGGGCTGATGGAGCGGGTCGTCCCCGAGCAGGCGTGGGGCGTGCCGTCCGCGGCGGAAGGGGCCACGGCGTGGGCGGTGAAGAACGGCTGGCTGCCACGTGACGCGACGGGGCTGTGGGTCGTGAACAGCATCGGGTACGTCACCGTCGGCGGGCGCGCCTGTCTGGTGTCGGCGCTGTCCGACGGCAACGCGACGATGGAACGGGGCGTGGCCCTGGTGGAGGGGGCGGTGCGGCATGCCCTCGTGTCCCTGGACGGGAAGAGGGCTGACGCGGAGGCCCGCGCGGTCCGTGGGCGGCCGCGTCCCGTCTAGAAGCCCTGCCGCTGGAAGCCCTGCCGGTCCGTGCGGCGTCCGCGCCACAGGAACACCGTGGCGACCAGCAGGACACCGCCGGCGCTGCCCGCCAGGGGGGCCGCCCAGCCGGCGCTGCCGTCGTCGGCGCGGCCGGTGTCCGGGCCGGGGCCGAAGTACTTCTCGCCGTGGGCGGCCGATCTGAGCCCGTCCGGCCGCAGACCGGCCGCGGCCTTGATCGCGGCGGCCGGGTCGACGAAGCCGAAGCCGCGGGAGTCGTCGCGGCCGTCGGCGGGGGCGTTGCGGGCGGTGTCCTCCAGAAGCCGCTTGATCTGGGCCGGGGTCAGGCCCGGCCGGGCCGCCTCGATCAGGGCGACGGCCCCGGAGACGAACGCGGCGGCGGCGCTGGTGCCCCAGCCCTCGTAGTACTTGTGATCGGGGTCGGCGATGATCACGTCGACCCCGGGGGCGCTGACCGTCGCGTACCAGCGGCGGGTGGAGAACGGCGCGCGGGTGCCGTAGCGGTCGACGGCGGTCACGGCGATCACCCCGGGGTAGGCGGCCGGGTAGGAGATGCGGTCGCCCTTCTCACCGCCGTTTCCGGCGGAGGCGACGACGACCACGCCCTTGCGCAGGGCGTACTGGATGGCCTCGTCCTCGCCGGGTTCGGGGTGCGCGGAGGCGGAGTCGTCGCCGAGGGAGAGGTTGATGATGTCCGCGCCGTTGTCGGCGGCCCAGCGGATGCCCTCGGCGAGGGCGTTGCCGCGGGTGCTGCGGGCCTTGACGCGGGAGGGGTCACCGTCCTCCAGGATCACGCGGACGGGGAGGATCTTCGCTTCGGGCGCGATGCCCATGACTCCGTCGGCGTTTCCGGGGCCGTGACCGTGACCCGCGATGATCCCGGCCATGGCGGTGCCGTGGCGGGCCCAGGCACGGTCGCCCTCGCTCGCTCCGAAGCCCACGAGATCCTTGCCGTCGAGGACGTTTCCGTCGAGGTCGGGGTGGTCGGCCTCGACGCCGGTGTCCAGCACGGCGACGGTGACGCCCGCGCCCTTCGTGGTCTGCCACACCTCCTCGGTGTGCATGGCTTCGAGGGACCACTGCCGGACGCGGATACCGTCGGCGTGCGCGGGAGTGGCGGGCAGGAGCATGAGCGTGGCGGCGAGGAGTCCGCCGAGGGCCGCGGCGTGGCGCCGGCCGGTGCGGGGCCTCATGACGGCCGCTCCGTGGCGGTGCCGGCCCGCTTGCGCAGTCCGCGCTCGACGCGGTCGGCGAGACCCTGTGCCTCGTGGCCGAGGCCCGCCTGGGCGGGGGCGGTGGTGACTCCGGACTCCATGGCGTCCTCGGCGGGTTGCGCGGTGTCGACGGTGCGGCCGTCGGCCCAGCCGGTGACGGCGTAGACGACGACGGGGGCGTCCTTGAGGACGGAGATCACCCAGGAGGCCCGCTGCCGCGCGCCGAAGCCCGCGGCGGCGGTGCCTTTCGCCGCGTACGGCAGGGGCATCAGATCGGTACGGCGGTCCAGGCGCTCGGTGTCGAAACGCCGGGCGAGGGAGGCCATGCCGGCGGCGTCGGCCTCGGTGAACAGCAGGCCGACCGTGGTGACATGGCTCTGGGTGGCGTCGGTGTAGGTGGCGCGCAGCAGGCGCTCGCAGCCGACGGGGTCGAGGACCTTGCGCAGCAGGGGGTCGAAGGCGCCCCCGCAGCCGCCGTCGGGGGCCACGGCGATACGGGTCCAGGACCGGTCGGCGTCGCCCGGGCCGGCTCCCTTGCCCTGCAGGGTGGGCGGGAACAGCTGGTCGACGGGCACGTTGTGCCACATGGCCCCGGCGGCCGCGAATCCGTTCGGGGCGTCGGACCCTTCGGAGTCACCCGCGAGCCAACTGCCCGTGACCGCACCGCCGATGAGGCCCACGCCGAGCACGAGGCAGGCCGCGGCGGCCGCGATCCGAGACCGGCTGCGCTGCCCGAACGGCCGGGGGCGGGCGTTCTCGTCGTACCCTTCCGGCTCCCCGAAGGACACGACGGTGGCCGGCCCGGGACCCGGGACGCCGCCGGGCGACATGGGGGCGCTCCAGGACAGCGCGGGGTCGGGAACACCGGCCGGGGCGGACGCCGGCTCCCCTGCGGGACCGCGCTCCTCCCGGTGCTGCGGACGCGCGCCGGGCACCGGGCGGGTGGGCGTGGGCTGCGTCGGGGCCATGCCGCCCGACCGGTCCGCCGAGTCGGCGGGGACGGGTCGCAGGCGGGTGGTGGTCTCCGACACCGTCTCCACCGGGGCGCCGGTGCCTCGCACGGTGGGCCGGTGAGTGGGCTGCGGCGGCACGGCGGGCGGAGCGTCCGGCGACCACGAGGTCCGGCCGCCCACGGCGGGCGGAGCGTCCGAGGACCGCGGATTCCGGCTCGCGGACGGCGGGGCGTCGGACGCCGACGACGGTACGGCGGACCGAGCCTCGGAGGACCGCGGGTCCCCGCCTACGGACGGCCGAGCGTCCAAGGACCGCGGATTCCGCCTCGCGGACGGCGGGGCATCGGACGCCGACGACGGTGCGGCGGACCGAGCCTCGGAGGACCGCGGGTCCCCGCCTACGGACGGCCGAGCGTCCCAGGACCGCGGATTCCGGCTCGCGGACGGCGGGGCATCGGACGCCGACGACGGTGCGGCGGACCGAGCCTCGGAGGACCGCGGGTCCCCGCCTACGGACGGCACGGCGTCCGGGCGGGGCGGCAGCACCACAGGAGGCCGCGGAGGGCTGCCTGCGGAGGGCCGAGCATCCGAGGACCGCGGGTCCCCGCCCGCAGACGGCACGGCGTCCGGGCGGGGCGGCAGCACCACAGGAGGCCGCGGAGGGCTGCCTGCGGAGGGCCGGGCGTCCCAGGACCGCGGGGTCCCGCCCGCGGACGGCTCTGCGTCAGGGAGAGGCGGCGGCACGACGGGGGGCCGCGGCGCGCGGCCCGCGGTGGGCGGAGCGGCCGGGGTGCGCGGGTCGGGGCCCACGGACGGTGGGGCGTCGGGGAAACGGGCGGAGGCGCGCGGCGGCGGAGGGGGTGCCATGGGGTCCGTGCCGCCGTGGGCCGGCTTTCGGGTGTCGAAGGCGCCCGGGCCGCCCGAGGTCCGGCCCCGTGGGGCGGGGTCCGCCGTGGCGGGTTCCGGAGGGGCCGGCGGCTGGGCGGGGGGAGGGGGCACGGTGGGCCGCGGAGGCGGGGAGGCGCGGCGCGCTTCCGTGCTCATGCACCCCCCGTTTCCTCGTGCCCGGGCCGTTTCCGCCTGAGCGGACCGGTGTCTTCGCCGCCAGGGGCCCGGCACGGACTCGTCCCGGGCACAGATACCCGCACGGACGGCGCGTCATCCCGCCCGGTTCCCGGGCCGGTCCTGTTCCGCCGTGCGTGCGCGTCACTCTACGGCGTGATCCGCGTCGAACGGGAACCAGTCCGCAGGCCCGTGGCATCTGCCCGGAACGTCCCCCTACCCTGCGGTAATCCTGTCTGGCAGGCTGCGGTCATGACTGCGCGCGCCGCCGACCGGGCCCGTTACGACCGGGCCACCGCCCAGCTCGAAGCCCCTCTCGCGATCGTGGACCTGGACGCCTTCGACGCCAACGCGGACGATCTGGTCCGCAGGGCGGGGGGCAAGCCGGTCCGGGTCGCCAGCAAGTCCGTGCGCTGCCGTGCGCTGCTGGAACGGGTGCTGGCCCGGGACGGTTTCGCGGGCATCATGTCGTTCACGCTCGCCGAGTCGCTGTGGCTGGCCCGCTCCGGTTTCGACGACGTTCTCCTCGCCTATCCGTCCGCCGACCGGGCCGGTTACGCCGAACTCGCCGCCGATCCCAAGCTCGCCGCCGCCGTCACGGTCATGGTGGACGATCCTGCGCAGCTGGACCTGATCGACGCGTCCCGCGCCGGCGGTGACGAAGTGGTGCGGGTGTGCCTGGAGTTGGACACGGCGCTGAAGCTGTTCGGCGGACGGGTGCGGGTCGGCGCGCGCCGGTCACCGCTGCATTCCCCGGCCCAGGTCGCCGAGGTCGCGCGCGCGGTGGCCGGACGGCCGGGGTTCAGGATCGTCGGGATCATGGCGTACGAGGGTCATGTGGCCGGGGTCGGTGACGCGGTGGCCGGGCGGCCGCTGCGGTCCCGGGCGGTGCGGCTGATGCAGGCGACGGCCCGCCGTGAGCTCGCCGAGCGGCGGGCCGCGGTGGTGCGGGCGGTGCGGGCGGTCGTACCGGATCTGGAGTTCGTCAACGGCGGCGGCACGGGGAGTGTGCAGCACACCGCCGCGGAGGACGCGGTCACCGAGATCGCGGCGGGTTCGGGACTGTATGTGCCGCGGCTGTTCGACAACTACACGTCGTTCAGCGGGCGTCCGGCGGCGCTGTTCGCCCTGCCGGTGGTGCGGCGGCCGGGGGTCGGCGTGGTGACGGTGCTCGGCGGGGGCTATCCGGCCTCCGGCGCGCCGGGCGCGGACCGGCTGCCGGTGCCGTATCTGCCCGAGGGGCTGCGGTACGACCCCCAGGAGGGGGCCGGTGAGGTGCAGACGCCGCTGCTGGGTCCGCCCGCCGACGATCTGCTGATCGGCGACAAGGTGTGGTTCCGGCACGCGAAGGCGGGCGAGCTGTGCGAGCGGTTCGACGCGCTGCGGCTGGTGGAGGGCGACACGGTGACGGCGACGGTGCCGACGTACCGGGGCGAGGGTCACACGTTTCTGTGACGGCTCCGTCCTGTGACGGCTCAGTCCGCCGGGCCGATGCTGCTGCCGACGCCACCGCCGGAGGCCTCGTCCGTGACCGGGCGGATGCCCTTGGTGATGCGGTCCATGTCGGCCAGGGGCGGGCCGTCCCGGCCCGCGTCGAAGACGTACCGGACGAGGACCGGTGACTCGGTACCGACGCTGGAGGGGAACACCAGCGACTGCACATAGCCGCCGGGTCCCTCGGCGGTGGTGACGCGCCAGCGCACGAAGTACCCGGCGCGGCCGGCCACCGCCACCGGGCCGGAGTTCACGACCCTGTGGGACGTCAGTCCGCCGTACGGGCGTTGGCCGATGGTGTCCTCGTCGAAGGCGGCGTCGGCCGCTTCGGCGATGTCGTCCTTGGCGATCCGCTCGGGCGAGGCCGTGTCGCTCCCGGTCACGGTGCGGGAGATGACGAGGCCGTGGCGGCAGACGGATCCCTCGCCGGGGCAGTCGTAGATGCCGTCGGTGGTCATGACGACGTCGTCCTGAGCGACGTGCTCGGGCCGGACCCAGCCGTCGAGGAGCGGGAAGGTGATCCCGTTGAGCTGGTCCTCGACGACGCCGGGGTCCTCGGCGGCGGGCTCCGACGGGGACGGTGGCGGGGACGGCGGGCCGGTCGCGGATGAGGCGGCGGTGGCGGTCGGGGCGGTTCCCGCCTCCGGGTCGCCGTCGTCCCCGCCGAGGACCAGCACGCCGGTGACGACCGCGGCGACGAGCAGGGCCCCGGCCGTGGTGAGGGCGACCGCCTTCGCGCGGCCGGTACCGCCCGCGCCGCCGGTGCCTCCCAAGGACGGGGCCGGCGGCGCGGTGGGAGCCTCCGGGGTGCGCCGGTGCCCGGTCCAGGCCGTGCCGTCCCACCAGCGTTCCAGGTGTGGGGCATGCGGGTCGCGGTACCAGCCGGGCGGCGGCGTCATGCTCATCCCGGCACTGTAGGGCGCCCGTCAGAGGGGCGTGACGTACGCCCCCGAGATTCCGCCGTCCACCAGGAAGTCGGTGGCGTTGACGAAGGAGGAGTCGTCGCTGGCCAGGAAGGCGACGGCGGCGGCGATCTCCTCGGCCTCGGCGAACCGGCCGAGCGGGATGTGGACGAGGCGGCGGGCCGCGCGCTCGGGGTCCTTGGCGAACAGTTCCCGGAGCAGCGGGGTGTTGACCGGTCCGGGGCACAGGGCGTTGACCCGGATGCCCTCCCGGGCGAACTGCACCCCGAGTTCCCGGGACATGGCGAGGACGCCGCCCTTGGACGCGGTGTAGGAGATCTGGCTGGTGGCCGCCCCCATCCTGGCCACGAAGGACGCGGTGTTGATGATGGAGCCCTTGCCCTGGCGCCGCATGTACGGGATGGCGGCCTTGCAGCAGAGGTAGACGGAGGTCAGGTTGACCTCCTGGACGCGCTTCCAGGCGTCGAGGCCGGTCTCCAGGATGGAATCGTCGTCGGGCGGGGAGATGCCGGCGTTGTTGAAGGCGATGTCGACGCTGCCGTAGGTGTCGTACGCGGTCTCGAACAGTGCCTCGACCTGCTCGGGGTCGGTGACGTCGGCGTAGGCGAAGATGCCGCCGGTCTCCTCCGCGGCGGCCTTTCCGCGTGCCTCGTCGACGTCCGCGCAGACGACGTGGGCGCCCTCGGAGGCTAGCCGGCGGGCGGTGGCGAGACCGATGCCGCTGCCGGCCCCGGTGACGACGGCGGTGCGGCCGACCAGGCGGCGGCAGGTGTTCTCTTCGCTCATGTGCGGTCAGGCCTCCGTGCTGATGAAGACGTTCTTGGTTTCGGTGAAGGCGCTCAGCGCGTCCGGGCCGAGCTCGCGGCCGACGCCGGACTGCTTGAACCCGCCGAAGGGGGTCCAGTAGCGGACGCTGGAGTGGGAGTTGACGGACAGGTTCCCGGCGCGGACGGCCCGGGAGACGCGCAGGGCGCGGCCGACGTCCCGGGTCCAGAGCGAACCCGAGAGACCGTAGTCGGTGGCGTTGGCCAGGCGTACGGCGTCGGCCTCGTCATCGAAGGGGAGGACGACCGCGACGGGGCCGAACACCTCCTCCACGGCGACGCGTGCGTGCGGGGCGACGCCGGTGAGGACGGTGGGCGGGAACCAGTACCCGGGGCCCTCGGGGGCCTTGCCGCGGATGCCGTCGAGGTCGTCGGTGACGTAGGAGCGGACACGGTCCAGCTGGGCGCGGGAGATCAGCGGGCCCATGTCCACGGTCTCGTCGGACGGGTCGCCCACCCGGACCGCCTCGACCGCGGGGGCGAGCAGTTCCAGGAAGCGGTCGTGGGCGGAGCGCTCGACCAGGATGCGGGTGCGGGCGCAGCAGTCCTGTCCCGCGTTGTCGAGGAAGGACAGGGGTGCGGCGGCCGCTGCGGCCTCCAGGTCGGCGTCGGCGAAGACGATGTTGGGGCTCTTGCCGCCGAGTTCGAGGGTGACGCGCTTGAGGCGGTCCGCACCCCTGGCCCATACCCGCTTGCCCACGGCCGTCGACCCGGTGAACACGATCTTGGCGACATCGGGGTGCTCGACGAGGGCGTTCCCGGTGACCGGGCCGGGCCCGGGGAGTACCTGGAACAGGTCCTCGGGGAGGCCTGCCTCCAGGGCGAGTTC
Source organism: Streptomyces sp. NPDC086080 (assembly GCF_044540255.1). NCBI lineage: Bacteria > Bacillati > Actinomycetota > Actinomycetes > Kitasatosporales > Streptomycetaceae > Streptomyces > Streptomyces sp. NPDC086080. Next base: position 212,786 of record NZ_JBITRU010000001.1, on the reverse strand, counting down.
GGCCAGGCGCAGGGCGGTGAGGGGGGTGGTCTCGGCGGGTTTGAGCAGCACCGCGTTGCCCGCGGCGAGGGCGGGTGCGGTGCCCCAGGCCGCGATGGGCATGGGGAAGTTCCAGGGGGCGATGACGCCGACGACGCCGAGGGGTTCGAGGAAGGTGATGTTCACCCCGCCGGGCACCGGGATCTGACGGCCGGTGAGGCGTTCCACTCCCCCGGCCGCGTAGTCGAGCAGGTCGCGGACGTTGCCGGCCTCCCAGCGGGCGTTGCCGAGGGTGTGGCCGGCCTCGCGGACCTCCAGGCGGGCCAGTTCCTCGATGTGCTCGTCGACGGTGGCGGCGAACCGGCGCAGCAGCCGGGCCCGGTCGGCGGGTGCGAGGGCGGCCCAGGCGGCCTGCGCGCGGGCGGCGCGTACGACGGCGGCGTCGACGTCGGCGGGTCCTGCGGCCGGGACGGTGGCGATGACCTCCTCGGTCGCGGGGTTGCGTACCTGGAGCTCGGTGGGCTGGTCGGACACTCGGGGCCTCACATGCGTTCGAAGGAGCGGCGCAGCTCCCAGTCGGTGACCGCGGCGTCGAAGGCGTCGGTCTCGACGCGCGCCATGTTGCGGTAGTGGGCGACGACCTCCTCGCCGAAGGCCGCCTTCGCGATCGCGCTGTTCTCCCACAGTTCGGCGGCCTCGCGCAGGGTGGTGGGGACGTGCTCGAAGTCGGCCGTGTAGGCGTTGCCGGCGCAGGGTTCGGGCAGTTCCAGCTTCTGCTCGATGCCGTACAGGCCGGCGGCGACCATGCCGGCCACGGCGAGGTGCGGGTTGACGTCGCCGCCGGGCAGCCGGTTCTCGAAGCGCAGGGAGCGGCCGTGGCCCACCACGCGCAGGGCGCAGGTGCGGTTGTCGCGGCCCCAGGCGACGGCGGTCGGGGCGAAGGAGCCCGGCTGGAACCGCTTGTAGGAGTTGATGTGCGGGGCGTAGAGCAGGGAGAACTCACGGAGCGCGGCGAGTTGCCCGGCGAGGAAGTGACGCATCACCTCGGACATGGAGTCCGGCTCCTCGGCGGAGCCCGGCATGGCGCTGTCGCCGGCGGCGTCCGCGAGGGAGAGATGGATGTGGCAGGAGTTGCCCTCGCGCTCGTCGTACTTGGCCATGAAGGTGATCGAGACGCCCTCCTGGGCGGCGATCTCCTTGGCGCCGGTCTTGTAGATCGCGTGCTGGTCGCAGGTGACCAGGGCCTCGTCGTAGCGGAACACGATCTCGTGCTGGCCGGGGTTGCACTCGCCCTTGGCGGACTCGACGGTGAGTCCGGCGGCGGCCATCTCGTTGCGGATGCGGCGCAGCAGGGGCTCGACGCGGCCGGTGCCGAGCACCGAGTAGTCGACGTTGTACTGGTTGGCGGGGGTCAGTCCGCGGTAGCCGGCGTCCCAGGCCTGTTCGTAGGTGTCCTTGAAGACGATGAACTCCAGCTCGGTGCCGACCCGGGCGGTGTGGCCGAGCGCGGCGAGGCGGTCCAGCTGGCGGCGCAGGATCTGCCGGGGCGCGGCGACGACCGGGGAGCCGTCGGCCCAGGCGAGGTCGGCGACGACCAGGGCCGTGCCCTCGTTCCAGGGCACCCGGCGCAGGGTGTCGAGGTCGGGATACATGGCGAAGTCGCCGTAGCCGGTCTCCCAGGAGGACATGGCGTAGCCGTCGACGGTGTTCATGTCGGCGTCGACGGCGAGCAGGTAGTTGCAGCCCTCGGTGCCGTGCCGGAGCACCTCGTCGAGGAAGAAGCGCGCGGCGAACCGCTTGCCCTGGAGCCGTCCCTGCATGTCGGGGAAGGCCAGGACGACGGTGTCGATCTCACCGCCGGCGACGAGGGTGTGCAGCTCCTCGACGGAGAGCGGGGGTGTGCGGTCTGCCACGGGGGGCCTCCTCGGGCTACTGCGGTCGAGCCGGGAGCCATAAGGTATTGCTGGGGACCATTGCTTGGGAAGGGGGCACGGCGGGATGCCGGAAGATACGGCCGGCGCGGTCGGGGACCGTCTGGCACCGGTGCTGCGGCAGGTCCGCGCGGGCAGCGGTTTCGAGGAGGCGCTGGAGCAGATCCTCCAGGTGGTGCGGCTGGGTCTGGTGGCGGCCGGGGAGCGGCTGCCGGCCGAGCGTGAGCTGGCGGAGCGGCTCGGGATCAGCCGGGTGACGCTGCGTGAGGTGCTGAAGGTGCTCCAGGACCAGGGTCTAGTGGAGTCGCGGCGCGGCCGGTACGGCGGCACGTTCGTGCTGCCCCGTCCGACGGACACCGGCGAGGAGGAACTGCGGCGCCGGATCTCCGCGACCGACCTCGAGGATGTCCTGCGCTTCCGGGAGGTACTGGAGGTGGGCGCGGCGGGCCTGTGCGCGGCACACGGGCTGACGGCGGGACAGGCGGACCGGTTGCGCGAGGCGCTGTCCGGCACGCGGGAGGCGCCGCTGACCGACTACCGGCGGCTGGACACGCTGTTCCACCTCACGCTGGCGGAGCTGTGCGGCTCGCCGACGCTCACCGCGCAGTACGCGGCGGTCCGCGCGACGGTGAACGACCTGCTGGACTGCATCCCGCTGCTGGTGCGCAATCTGGAGCACTCGCAGCGGCAGCACGCGGCGCTGGTCGAGGCGGTGCTGGAGGGGGACGCGGACGGGGCGCGGGAGGTGATGCGCGAGCACTGTGCGGGGACGGCGGCGCTGCTGCGGGGGTTCCTGGCCTGAGGGCGTGACCCGCACGGACGGTTTACCCAGGCTTGACGCAGGGGGGTTGCGCTCACGGTGCGCGCGCCACGAAGGTATGGACCCACAAAGGTCTGGATCCGTTCCATTACCGTCTTCCTCGCCACCGCCCCCTGGGGAGCCGCCCCGTGAGCCTTCCGTCCACATCCCGTGATTCCGCCGCCGCCGAGCCGGACGACTACCTCGAGCGCAGACGGCTCCGCCGGGGCAGCGCCGGCTGGCTGCTGCTGACCGGCCTCGGTGTCGCCTACGTCGTCTCCGGGGACTACTCGGGCTGGAACTTCGGCCTGGCCGAGGGCGGCTTCGGGGGCCTGGCGATCGCCATGCTGCTGATGGGCGCCATGTACACCTGCATGGTCTTCGCCCTCGCCGAGCTGTCCTCGATCCTGCCCACGGCGGGCGGCGGCTACGGCTTCGCCCGCCGGGCGCTCGGGCCGTGGGGCGGGTTCCTCACCGGCACCGCGATCCTCATCGAGTACGTGCTCGCGCCCGCCGCGATCTCCATCTTCATCGGCGACTACGTCGAGTCGCTGGGTCTGTTCGGTCTGGAGTCAGGCTGGCCGGTGTATCTGGTCTGCTTCGTCGTCTTCATCGGGATCCATCTGTGGGGCGTGGGCGAGGCGCTGCGGTTCAGTTTCGTGGTCACGGGCATCGCGGTGGCGGCGCTGGTGGTCTTCGCGCTGGCCGCGCTGCCCGAGTTCGACGCGTCGTCCCTCGACGACATCCCGGTAGACACCTCGGCGCTCGGTGCGAACTCCTGGCTGCCGATGGGGCTGCTGGGCATCTGGGCGGCGTTCCCGTTCGGGATGTGGTTCTTCCTGGGCGTGGAAGGCGTACCGCTGGCCGCCGAGGAGACCAGGGCGCCGGCCCGTACGCTGCCGAAGGCGATCCGCTGGTCCATGGGCATCCTGGTGGTGCTGGCGGTGGTGACCTTCTTCACGGCGGCCGGGGCGCGGGGCTCGGCCGCGATCCAGGACGCGGGCAACCCGCTGGTGGAGGCGCTCCAGCCGGACGGCGAGGCGACGGTGCTGAGCCGGATCGTGAACTACGCGGGCCTCGCCGGCCTGGTCGCGTCGTTCTTCTCGCTGATCTACGCCGGTTCACGCCAGTTGTTCGCGCTGTCCCGCGCGGGCTATCTGCCGCGGTTCCTGTCCCTCACCAGCAGCCGCCGGGCGCCGTACCTCGGTCTGCTCGTGCCGGGCGCGATCGGCTTCGCGCTGGCCGCCGGGACCGGCAACGGGGCCCGCATGCTGAACATCGCCGTCTTCGGCGCGACGATCTCCTATGCGCTGATGTCCCTCTCCCACATCGTGCTGCGCCGCCGGGAGCCGGAGCTGCCGCGGCCGTACCGGACGCCGGGCGGCGTGCTGACCTCCTCGGTGGCGCTGGTGCTGGCGTGCGCGGCGCTGGTGGCGACATTCCTGGTGGATGTGACGGCGGCGTTCATCGCGCTGGCGGTGTACATCGTGGCGCTGGCGTACTTCGGCCTGTACAGCCGGAAGCATCTGGTGGCGAAGGCCCCGGAGGAGGAGTTCGCGGCGCTGGCGGCGGCCGAGGCAGAGTTGTCACGGGACTGAGGACAGGGGCTGAGGACGGGGGCTGAGGACGGGGACTGAGCACAGGGACTGAGCACAGGGACTGAGAAACGGAAGCTGAGAACAGAGGGAGGTGCCCGACGTGTCGGCCAGGCCACTCATCGGCATCAGTACGTACGCGGAGCCCGGTGTGCGCTGGGGCGTGTGGCAGCTGGACGCCGTGCTGCTGCCGGCCGGCTATCCGCGGCTGGTGCGGCGGGCGGGCGGACTGGCCGCGATGCTTCCGCCGGACGCCCCGGAGCGCGCGGCGGACGTCGTGGCCCGGCTCGACGGTCTGGTCGTCGCGGGCGGCCCGGACGTGGAGCCCGTCCACTACGGCGCCGCACCCGACCCGCGCACCGGGCCGCCGGCCCGGGAACGGGACGCCTGGGAGCTGGCCCTGATCGGGGCCGCGCTGGACCGCGGGGTCCCGCTGCTCGGCATCTGCCGGGGCATGCAGCTGCTGAACGTCGCCCTCGGCGGCACGCTCGTCCAGCACATCGACGGCCACACGGAGGTGCCGGGCGCCTTCGGCCGGCACCCGGTCAAGCCGGTGCCGGGCACGCGCTACGCCGCCGCCGTCCCGGAGGAGACCTCCGTCCCGACCTACCACCACCAGTCGGTCGACCGGCTGGGCGAGGGTCTCGTCCCCTCGGCCTACGCGGAGGACGGCACGGTCGAGGCGGTCGAACTTCCCACCGGCGCCTGGACGATGGGGGTCCAATGGCACCCGGAGATGGCGGAGGACCTCCGTGTCGTACGAGCCCTGATCGTCTCGGCGGCACCGTAGCCGGTCACCGGCTCATCGCTCCCCCGCTCCGTCCAGGTGCCCCGCGCTGGTGTGAGCCGGGGGGCGTTCGCGCAGCCCGGCGTCGACGGGGTGCCGTCGCGCCCACCCTCCCCCACTCTCGGCTTCGCTCGAGCGGGGGGACCCCCATCGCCCTAGCGGCACGACTGCCCGCGGGAGCGAACGGCGCCGGGAGGGGCGGAGCCCGGAGCAGGCGCGGGGGCGGGCGGAGCCGGAACGGGCGGAGCGGGCGCCAGAACGGGCACGGGCGCGGGCCCGGGCGGAGCCGGAACGGGGGCAGACGCGAGCGGAGCCGGAACGGGCGAGGGAGCGGAGACGGATGGGTGGGCGGACGGCGCGAGCGGCTGGAGTCGGGGCGGGTGGAGCCGGAGCGGCGGAACCCGGGCGGGTGGCTGGGACGGGCGGAACCCGGGCGGGTGGCTGGGACGGGCGGAACCCGGGCGGGTGGCTGGGACGGGCGGAGCCGGGGTGAGTGGCTGGGACGGGCGGGCGGAGCCGGGGTGAGTGGCTGGAACCGGCGGACGGGGCCGGTGTGTGCCACGGGCCGGGGGCTTACGCCCGTGTCAGCGACAGCAGGTCCCGTGCCGGTCCCGCGGGTACATGCCCCGTGGGCCACACCGCACGCAGGTCCCGCGCCAACGCGACCCCGTCCACGGGAATCCGCACCAGCCGCCGCAACGCCAGTTCCTCCCCCACCGCCAGCTCGCTCAGCACCGCCGGCCCCGCCCCGCCCACCACCGCCGCCTTCACCGCCGTCGTCGAGGACAGCTCGATCAACGGCCGCGCCAACCCGCCCAGCGCGGCGTCCAGCACCTGCCGCGTCCCCGACCCCTCCTCCCGGAGGATCAGCGGGGTCGCCGCCAGCTCCTGAGCCGCGAGCGGGCGCCGCCGGCGGGCCCACGCATGCGACGGCGCCGTCACGACGATCAGCCGGTCATGGGCGATCACCACGGAGTCCAGCCCCGCCGGCACCGTCAGCCCCTCCACGAACCCGACATCCGCCTCCCCCGCCACCAGCCGCTCCGCCACCGCCGCCGAGTTCCCCGCGAGCAGCGACACCGCCGTGTCCGGACGCTCCGCGCGCAGCGCGAGCAGCCAGCCCGGCAGCAGATACTCGGCGATCGTCATGCTCGCCGCCACCCGCAGCCGGGAGTCCCTGCGGTCCCGCAGCGCCTGCGCGCCCGCGTCGAACGCCTCCGCCGCCTCCACGATCCGCCGCGCCCAGTCGGTGACCAGCGCCCCGGCGTCGGTCAGCCGCGATCCTCTCGGTGAGCGGTCGACCAGCGCCACCCCGAGCTGCCGCTCCATCGACCGGACGCGGCTGCTCGCCGCGGGCTGGGTGATGCCCAGTTCGCGCGCCGCGCCACCCAGACTCCCCAGTCGCGCCACCGCCAGCAGCAACTCCAGCGCACCAAGATCCGGCACCCGGTGGGCCATCGTTCCGGCGATCACCGGGCGATCGCCGGCATGGTCCTCCGTCTTGCCCATAAGGCCAGCTTATGCCGCGGGGCACCACCCCCGGCCTGCGCGGTGCCCTCGCGGCCCGCGCTGCGCACCGTGCGGGGGCTGTTCAGCGGCGCGCCGCCCGCAGGGCCCGGCCCAGCACCATCGGTGCCTCGGCCAGCGACGGGCCGTACCAGGTGAGATGCCGGCCGCCGACCAGCGCGCAGGGCAGCCCGGGGAAGGCCTCCGGGCCGTCGTCCGCGGTGAAGCGGTACGGCTCGTCGGGGAGCACGACGAGATCCGGTCGCGCCGCGCGCAGTTCGGCCGGCGGAACGCGCGGATAGCGCTCCGGGTGGGTCGCGTACAGCTGGTCCACCCCGAGACGGGACAGCAGGTCACCGGCGAAGGTGTCCCGGCCCAGCACCATCCAGGGGCGCCGCCACACGGGCACCACCGCCGTCCGGCGCTCCGCGGGCGCGGGCACGGGCACGGCGTCCCACGCCGCCTCGGCCTCGTCCAGCCACCGGGGCCGTGCCGCCACTCCGCACGCGGTGAGGACGCGGTCCAGCTCCCGGAAGGCGCCCCGCAGCGTCCGGACCTCCGTCACCAGGACGTCGAGACCCGCCGCCCGCAGGGCGGCCAGGTCGGGCTCGCGGTTCTCCTCCTCGTTGGCGATCACCAGGTCGGGGGCGAGAGCGGTGATCCGGTCCACCTTCGGGTTCTTCGTGCCGCCGACGCGTACGACGTCCAGTCCGGCCGGACGGGTGCACCAGTCGGTGGCACCGACGAGGGAGCCCGGGGCGGAGTGCGCCACGGCCTCCGTCAGCGAGGAGACGAGGGAGACGACCCTGGCGGGGCTCATCGGCGCGGCTTGTCCCGCAGTGCCTCGATGTCGTCGGCGACCGCGACGACCAACAGCCGGGTCTCCGCGACCGTGGCCCGCCAGCGGTGCCGGACACCTCCGGTCAGGTAGAGGGTGTCACCGCGGCCGAGACGGTACGCGCGGCCCTCCGCCTCGACCTCCACGGCGCCGTTCGCCACGTACATCAACTGGTCGTTGCGGTACTGCAGTTCACGGCCCGCGTCATGGTCGCCGGTGAATTCGGAGGCGTGCATTTGATGGTGGCCGCGCACCAGGGAGCGCACACGGGGCTCGGCCCAGGCCTCGGCACCCTCGGCGCGCACGACGTCCACGCTGCATGCCGGGTCGGCGGCGGCGAGGAGTTCCACGGCGGTGGTGCGCAGGGCGTCGGCGACCTTCTCCAGGGAGCTCTGACTGGGGCGGGCCCGCTCGTTCTCGATCTGGCTCAGGAACGGGACCGACAGGCCGCTGCGCTCGGCCACGACGGCAAGGGTGAGGTCCAGCGCCCGGCGGCGGCGGCGCACGGCCGCGCCCACCCGCAAGGGCTGTTCTTTGTGGTCGCCCATCGCTCCGGCTCCCTCCTCACCGATCGTCCCGCTTCTGGCTGTCGAGTTGTCTGCACCCTACGCATGTTCGGCGAACCGTTTCAGGCGCCTGTCATGTGGCCGTCGCCCCCGGCGGACGCCGACCTCACAGTTCGCGCCAGCCGCCCGGCGGGCCCTCGGTTCTCCCCGCGCGCGAAAAGGGGTGTTGCCGCCATTGTTCCCCGGGCCGGGCCGAAGGTCACGAGGAAGGACCGGGAAGGTTCGGGGAGAGCGTCACTCTCCGCGGTTGTCCGAATTCCTACTGTGCTCCCGGCACGCGAGAAGCCCCGCGGCCCCGGCCACAGAGGGCGTCGCGCACCTCAGGCCGCGGCCCAGCGCGAGCCACGGGACCGCCTACCACGCTGCGAGTCCTCGAACTTGATCCATTCGCACTCGCTGTACGTCCAGTGCGGCGACCGGAGCGTGACCGCGATGGGCTCCTTCTCGTTCCACCATGCGCACCGGGGCGCCTCCTGCGGGGCGGTGTCGGCGCCGTGCGGCATGACGCGGGACTTGACCGGACGACTGATGCGCCTCGACACCGCTTCGCCGTGCCTTACCATCACCCGCATGAGGAAACCGCAGGGTCCGAGACGGGTCATCGGGTACGCCCGGATCTCGAGGGCCACCGATGAGAGCACGTCCATCGAACGGCAGCGGGAGCTCATCCGCACCACCTGCCAGGCCAGAGGATGGGCCCTCGCCGAGATCGTAGAAGACGTGGACGTGTCCGCGACCAAGAGTCGAGACGATCATGTGGTGGCAGGACCGCTGCTGGCGGGGGATCGAAGCCGCCGCGACCACAGGTGACCCGGCCTGTGTCGCGCTGCGCTCTGCGGGCGTCGTCGATGACGTGCGGGCCGCCTGGTCCTGGGGCGCCCGCAACGGGCAAATATTTGGACGACGGGATCAGATAGGCCCGGAGGGCCGAACCGTACAGCACCAACTCCACCCGTCCGGCCACCCACATCACGCCCCCAGTGACTGACGGCGGCCAGATACGCCCCCACGGGAGATCGTTTCGCCGGGTGGAGCCAGATCAACTTCTTACGCCGTGGGGCCACTTCCGGGCCGCACAGTGGAGCCCAAAGAAGTGCATACAAGCAGTGTGTCACGCATGACGAGCACGAGTTCCACTCGACGCACCGGGACGCCTGGACGGCTCGCCGTCGCTCGGCCGACTGGTGCTCGGGGTGCCGCGCCGTCGCCGCTGCGAAGGACGCGGGGGCGGGAACGTGACGAACTACCGTTTCACGAAGCATGTCCTCGCGCAGATGGCGAAGCGCGACGTGTCGCCGGAGGAGGTCGGCGAAGCGATCGGATGCCCGGATGGAACCAAGCCTCATCAAGGGCGCAAGGGGTACGTGAAGGGCTCGCTGTACGTCGTCATAGCGGCGGACGGCGCGATAGTGACCGTCCTCCTTCGCGGACGCGCGACCACTTGGGATGACCACCACGTCATCAACCGCGCCTGCTGACCACAGGACGGCACGAGTAACGCCCCCGGGACACGCCTGGGGGCGTTCGCCGTTTTTCGGCCGTCCAGCGGGCAGCAGTGCGATCCTGACCGCATGACCACCAGATCTGGAAAGTGTCTTTTGCTAGACACCCCGTCCCTCTACTTCCGCGCCTACTTCGGCGTCCCCGAGTCCGTCCGCGCCCCGGACGGCACGCCGGTGAACGCGGTGCGCGGGCTGCTCGACTTCATCGACCGGCTGGTGAAGGACCACCGTCCGGACCGCCTGGTGGCCTGCATGGACGCCGACTGGCGCCCGCGGTGGCGGGTGGAGCTCATCCCCTCCTACAAGGCGCACCGGGTCGCCGAGGAGCGCGCGGCGGGGCCGGACGAGGAGGAGGTGCCCGACACGCTGTCGCCGCAGGTGCCGGTGATCGAGAGCGTGCTCGACGCGCTGGGCATCGCGCGCGTGGGGGTCGCCGGGTACGAGGCGGACGACGTGATCGGCACGTTCACCGCCCGGGCGGACGGACCGGTCGACATCGTCACCGGTGACCGTGACCTCTACCAGCTGGTGGACGATGCGCGCGGGGTGCGGGTGCTGTATCCACTGAAGGGCGTGGGCACGCTCCAGGTCACCGAGGAGGCCACGCTGCGCGAGAAGTATGGGGTGGACGGCAAGGGGTACGCGGACCTGGCGCTGCTGCGCGGTGATCCGAGCGACGGGCTGCCGGGCGTGCCGGGCGTCGGGGAGAAGACGGCGGCCAAACTGCTGGCCGAGTTCAGCGACCTGGCCGGCATCCTGGTGGCCGTGGACGACCCGCGGTCCAAGCTCACGCCGACGCAGCGCCGGCGCCTGGATCTGGCACGGCCGTATCTCGCGGTCGCTCCCAAGGTGGTCCGGGTCGCGGACGACGTCCCGCTGCCGGACGTGGACACGGCGCTGCCGCGGACGCCGCGCGACCCGGCCGGGACGGAGACCCTGGCCGCCCGCTGGGGTCTGGGCGGCTCGCTGCAGCGGCTGCTGGCGACGCTGTCGTCGTGAGCCGTTCCCGCGGGGCCGGGCCGATGGCTCGGCCGATGGCCGGGGCCGAGGTGCTAACTTAGGCTACCCTAACTGTGAAAGCTGGGAGGCACCTCATGGCAGAGCGACCGGGACGCGCGTCGCGCGCGCCGCACACCGCCGAGGTCGTCCGCACCGAGCGGCTGACCCCGCACATGCAGCGCGTGGTGCTCGGCGGCGAGGGCCTAGCCGGGCTCCCCGTGGGCACCTGCACCGATCACTACGTCAAACTGCTGTTCCCGGCCGCGGGGGTCACCTACCCCGAGCCCTTCGACCTCCAGCGCATCCGCGAGGAGTTTCCGCGCGACCAGTGGCCGGTGACCCGTACGTACACCGTGCGCCAGTGGGACGCCGAGCACCGCGAACTGACGCTGGACTTCGTCGTCCACGGGGACCAGGGTCTGGCCGGTCCCTGGGCGGCGAAGGTCCGTCCGGGCGAGATCGTACGGTTCATCGGCCCCGGCGGCGCCTACGCCCCGGACCCGGCCGCCGACTGGCACCTGCTCGCCGGGGACGAGAGCGCGCTGCCCGCGATCGCCCGCGCGCTGGAAGAACTGCCCCGGGGTGCGAAGGCGTTCGCCTTCGTGGAGATCTCCGGTCCCGAGGAGGAGCAGAAGATCGACTCCGACGTGGAGGTGCGCTGGCTCCACCGCGGCGGCCGCCGCGTCGGTGAGGCGCTGGTGGAGGCCGTGCGCGGCCTCGGCTTCCCCGAGGGCAGGGTGCATGCCTTCGTCCATGGTGAGGCGCACTTCGTGAAGGAGTTGCGGGCCCTGCTGCGGGTGGAGCGGGGCATCGCCCGCGAGGACCTGTCGATCTCCGGGTACTGGCGGCTCGGCCACGACGAGGACGGCTGGCAGGCCTCGAAGCGGGACTGGAACGCCCGTGTCGAGGCGGAGCAGGAAAGCGCGGGGACCGCGGCCTGACCTGCCCCGGACGGCGTCGGGGCGCCGTCCGGGTGAACCGCCGCGCATCGCGCCGGGCCGGGCGGCGTGGCGAGCCTCCGGCGACGGGCCACTGCCCCATGATCCGAGCGCGTGGCACACACCTTCGACGAACTCGTGGCCAAGCAGATCGCGGCGGACGAGGCACACGGCCGGTTACGGCAACTCCGGGACACCTACGATCCGCGCACCCGCGCCCACTGGAGCGCCCAGCAGCGGGCGACGTGGGAGACGGCCTGGCGGGCCTGGCGCGACCTCGCCCGTGACGTCCGCGTCGCGGTGACCGACTACGCGCGCGCCGAGGGCAGACCGCTGCACGAGATCGAGGCCGATCTGACCCACGCGGTACGCAGCGACGAGCCGCCCGAGCCGGGCACGCCCAGCAGGTGACCTCCCGGCCGATGACGCCGTCCCCCCTCTCACCCGGCCACAGCGGTACGCGGACGCCCCGGGGACGGTGGGGCGGCGACGCCTGCCGCGGGCAGCCCGGCAACGGATCGCGTCGGGCCTCGGGCCGGTGCCGCGTGTCCCGCCGGGGTCGCTCGGCATCGCTCGAACGGGCGGGGCCGACGGCACCCCCGCCGGTGCGGGCGGCACTCGGGAAAGCCGCCCCCGGCCCGATACGGCTCGACACCCTGCCCCGCACGCTCTCTACGCACCTCTGGACGGGCGGGAAACCTCGGGCCCGGTCACCGGCAACCCCCGCCGATGCGGGCGGCACTCGGGAAAGCCGCCCCCGGCCCGATACGGCTCGACACCCTGCCCCGCACGCTCTCTACGCACCCCCGGACGGGCGGGAAACCTCGGACCCGGCGGGCGCCGTCCGCCTACCGGGCCGGGCGGGGCCTGTGCAGGGCACTCCCGGTGCGGACCCGCCGTCCGGGAACGCGTCCCGGAAGGGGCGTCGGCCGGCGTGAGCGGGCAGCACGGCCCTGCCCGCCGGCCCCCGTACGCTTGCTCGGTGTGAGACGCAGACGGGCGGTGCCGCCCTCCCCCCTGCCGCAGCGCGACGGTGTGGACCCCGTGCGGCTGAGGCTGCCGGCCGGGGAGCAGTGCGCCACGGTGCGGGATCATCTGGTGCGACGGCTGGCGGCCGGCGCCGGAGTGATCGACGGGATGTTCGACGCGGGGCTGATCGTCGGGGCGGACGGGCGGGCCGTACCGGCAAGGACGCCGTACGCGCCCGGTATGTTCCTGTGGTTCCACCGGGAGCTGCCCGACGAGGTGCCGGTACCGTTCCCGTTGGAGATCGTCCACCGGGACGAGCACATCGTCGTCGTCGACAAGCCCCACTTCCTGGCCACGACCCCGCGCGGCGGCCATGTCACCCAGACCGCGCTCGCCCGCCTCCGTCGTGAGCTGGGCATCCCGGAGCTGGGTGCCGCACACCGCCTCGACCGGCTCACCGCGGGTCTGACGCTGTTCACGGTGCGGCCCGGGGAGCGCGGCGCCTACCAGACGCTCTTCCGCGACCGTCGGGTGCACAAGGAGTACGAGGCCGTCGCCCCGCACGACCCGGCGCTGGAGCTGCCCCGGACCGTACGCAGCAGGATCGTGAAGGAACGCGGGGTGCTGACCGCCGAGGAGATCGAGGGCGAGCCCAACGCCGTGACCCGGGTGGAGCTCACCGGCCACCGCCCGGACGGCCTGGCCCGGTACCGGCTGGTGCCCGGCACCGGGCAGACCCACCAGCTGCGGGTTCATATGAGCGCGCTCGGCGTGCCGATCCTCGGTGATCCCCTGTACCCCGTGGTGACCGGCCCCGTCCCGGCCGGTGACTTCCGGCGTCCGCTGCAACTGCTGGCGCGGAAACTGGAGTTCACCGACCCGGTGACAGGGGTGGAGCACCGGTTCACCAGCGGACGGGTGCTCACGGCCTGGACCTCGTACGAGGAGTGGGCTGCCGGTCAGTAGCCGCGCCACCAGCGCAGCAGGCGCTGCCACGCGTTCCGCGGCGGGGTGGGTTCCGCCACCGGCCCCGGCGGGGGCGTGGGCACCGGCGTGGGCGGCTCGACGTGCGGGGCGGACGGCGCCGGTTCGGACGCCGGCCCGGTCTTCGGCTGGGCCGCGCCGCCGTCGATGTGCCAGTCCTGCCGCACGGGCGCGCCGTTCTCATGGCTCGGCCGCTGCTTCACGTCCTGCTGCGGCCGGGGCGTGAAGTGCACGGGCAGTTCCACGAGATGCCGTGAGGCGATGGACTCGGTGAAGCGCAACTCCTTCTCGTCGATGCTCAGTTCGACGTCCGGCAGCCGCATGAGCAGCGCGTCGACACCCACTTCGGCGATGGTGCGGCCGATGTCCTGGCCGGGGCACTCGTGCGGGCCGCCGCCGAAGGCGAGGTGCGAGCGGTTGCCCATCATGTCGGCGGTCGGATCGGGGCGGACCCGGGGATCGACGTTGGCCGGGGCGGGCGCGAACAGCAGTCCGTCGCCCCTGCGGATGCGCTGGCCGCCCAGCTCCGTCTCCTGCTTGGCGTAGTAGGCGAAGATGGTGCTGAACGGCGGTTCGTCCCAGAGCAGTTGCTCCACCGCCTGCGGCACGGTCATCTGACCGCCGTTGAGCTGCGAGCGGAAGCGCGGGTCGATCAGCACCTGGCGCAGGACGTTGGCGAGAAGGTTGGCGGTGGCCTCGTAGGCGGCGATCAGCACCACGCGGAGGTGCTGGCTGACCTCCTCGTCGGTCAGCCCGGCCGGGTGGGTGACGAGATGGCCCGCGAAGTCTCCCAGCGGCTCGGCACGGCTGCGGGCCGTGAGCCGCTCCAGGGCCCCCATGATGTACGCGTTGCTGGCGATGGCGGTCTCGGTGCCCCGGAGCATGTCGCGGGCGGCCTCGACGATCCGGTCGTTGTACTCGTCGGGCATGCCGAGGACGTGGCACATCACGGCCATCGGCAGATGCTCGGCGTACTGGCCGACGAGGTCGGCCTCGCCCGCCTCGCAGAACCGGTTGACGACCCGCTGGACGCTGCGGTTGACGTGCCGGCGCAGGCTGCGGAAGTCGGTGGCCGCCACGGCGGCGTCGATGGTGCCGCGCAGCCGCTGGTGCTCGTCGCCCTCGGCGTGTGCGCACATCGGCTGCCAGGCGATGTGCGGCATCAGCGGGTGGTCGGGCTTGATCAGGCCCTCGGTGAGCGGCGACCAGATACGGCTGTCCTTGCAGTACTGCGCGGGGGTGCGCACCAGCTGCTGGCTCTCGGCATGGCCGAGGACCACCCACATCGGCACGTCGTCGTGGAGCAGCACGGGCGCCACCGGACCGTGCTCGGCCCGCAGTTCCTCGTACAGCTTCCGCAGGTCCTCCGACTCGTGCAGCCGGGCGAGCCCGCCGGGGCCCCGGCCGTGCGCGGGGCAGCCGGGGGGCGGTCCGGCCGGGGAGTCTCCCGTCAGGGAGTGGGGTTCAGGCGTCACAGTGGTCGCTCCGAAAAGGGGAAGAGGGGTCTGGGGAGGGAAGGGGGGCGGGGTCGATCCCGGCGATCAGATGCGCGAGCCCGTCATGGCGAGCGAGTGCAGGAACCGCATCAGGGTCATCAGGACGTCCCGGCTGGAGGCGCGGCGTCGCACATCGCACTCCACGATGGGGATCCGCTCGGACAGGTCAAGGGCGGACCGCAGCTCCGCGATGGGGTAACGCGGTCCGTCCGGGAAGGAGTTGACGGCCACGACGAACGGCACACCGCGCTCCTCGAGACGTCCCATCACGTCGAAGCTGACTTCGAGGCGACGGGTGTCGACCAGGACGACCGCGCCGAGCGCCCCCTCGAACAGCCCGTTCCACAGGAACCAGAAGCGCTCCTGGCCCGGCGTGCCGAAGAGGTACAGCACCAGCTGGTCCGTGATCTTGATGCGGCCGAAGTCCATGGCGACGGTGGTGGCCGTCTTGGACGGGGAGCCGAAGTTGTCGTCGACCCCGACGCCGGCCTGCGTCATGGTCTCCTCGGTGGTCAGCGGTCTGATCTCGCTGACCGATCCGACCATGGTCGTCTTGCCGACCCCGAATCCGCCCACGACGACGATCTTCACCGCGGCCTCGGCCGTATGCGGCAACTGATCCTCGGCCCGGGGTCCCGGGATGGTCTCAGAGCCTTTGAAGTCCATGCATCACCGCTTCGAGAAGGGAACGGTCGGGGAGCGCCTTGCGGACGATCGAGGAGCGCGCCTGGACCAGTTCCGCCGCCAGCATCTCCGTGAGCAGCACGGTCACCACGCTGAACGGCAGGCTGAGATAGGCCGACAGTTCGGCCACGGACAGGGGGGCGGCGCAGAGCCGGAGCAGCGCCGCCTGCTCGGGGGTGGCGGAGGGCGGGGGGTCCGGGGAGCGGGCCACGATCAGCGTCACCAGGTCGATGTCCGCCCGTTCGCCGTCCGGACCGGCGACCACGTACAGCCGCTCGGGGTTGCCGCCCGTGCCCTGCTTCCTGGCCGGTGCGGCCGGCTGCGGAGTGGGCCCGTCCTGGGGGGAGCGCCGCCGGCGTTTCGGAGGAGTCATACGCTCTGCCCGTTCCGTCGCGGCGGACTGGTCAGATGGGCGCCGATGCGGACGACGAGATCACGCATCATGCCGCCCATACGGCCGGGTTCGCAGGTCATGTCGGAGAGCACCGCGAGATAGGCGTTGGCACCCGCCGCCATGAGGTAGAAGTAGCCCTCGTTGATCTCGATGAGCACCATCTTCATCTCGCCGTCGCCGTGCGGGAGTTCCTGGGCGACGGCCCCGGCGAGGCTCTGCACGCCCGCGCAGGCCGCGGCAACCCGGTCGGCGGCGTCCGGCTCACCGCCGTAGCGGGCAATGCGCAGACCGTCGGCGGAGAGCACCACGATCATCTCGACGCCGGGTACGCCGTCGGCGAGCTCCTTGAGCATCCAGTCGAAGTTGGCTCGTTGCTGGATCACTTGAGGTCCCCCTCGTCATCGGCCTCGGTGCGGGCCGGTTCGTTGATGAGATGCAGGTAGGCGGTCGGGTTCCGGGTGAAGTCGGTGGGGTGGACGCCCGGGTCGAGGTCCTTCTTCAGGCCCTCCCAGAAGGCGTCGACCCACAGCCCGGGCTCGCGGTCGTTCTGCTTCTTCTTCTCGGGCTCGGGCGTGGCCCAGATGTCGTGGTATTCCTCGCCCCGCTCCCTGGCCTCCCGCTCGGCCCGCTCGACGGCCGCCTGCTCGGCGTACCGCTGGGCCAGCGGGGTCTTCACCCGGCTGCGGCGCTGTGGCAGACCGCCCGCGGTCCACTCGGTGACCTCGGGGGCGTCGTCCTCCATCGGAACCGTGTCGGGGATGCGCGGGCTGGTGGGCCGGCGCCGCTTGGGGGCGCGCTCCGGGCCGGGGAGGGCGTCGACCGGGCGGGGGACGGCGGTCGCTCCGATGCCGTGGGCGAGACCCACACCGGGCTGGTCGGTGATCATCTCGCTCGGCACGACGAGTACGGCGCGGACGCCTCCGTAGGCGGAGGCGCGCAGGGAGACCTTCATGTCGAACGCGGTGCACAGCCGTCCGACGACGGCGAGGCCGAGGCGCGGGTTGCCCCCGATCTCCTGGAGGTCGACGCCCCGCTGGGCCTGCTCGAGGATGCCCTCGATGCGGGCCCGGGCCTGTTCGTCGAGGCTGACCCCGGCGTCCTCGATCTCGATGGCGACGCCGGTCTGCACCTCCGTGGCGGTGACGCTCACCTTGGAGGTCGGCGGCGAGTAGCGGGTCGCGTTGTCGAGGAGTTCGGCGGCGGCGTGGATGACCGGCTCGACGTAGATCCCCTTGATGTTGATCTTGGCGATCGACTTCAGGTCGATGCGGCGGTACTCGAGGATGCGGGACATGGCGCCGCGCAGCACGCTGTAGAGCGCGACGGGCTGGGGCCACTGGCGTCCCGGACGGCCGCCGCCGAGGACGGAGATGGAGTCGGCGAGGCGGCCGATCAGCGCGGTGCCGTGGTCGATGCGCAGCAGGTCGTCGAAGACCTCGGGGTTGCGGCCGTGGTCCTCCTCCATCTCGCGGAGTTCCTTGGCCTGCTGGTGGACGATCGCCTGGACGCGGCGGGCGATGCTGACGAAGGAGCGCTGGGAGGAGTCGCGCAGGTTCTCCTCGTCGTCGATGATCTTCAGCGTCGTCCTGAGCAGCTCGGTCTGGTACTTCGGCAGGTCGCGCCAGGCCGGGTTGAGCCGGGGCAGGGCGCGCATCACCTCGTCGGGGTCGTTGCCACTGTGCAGGTGGTCGAGGGAGGCGGGGACGACCTGCCGGATGAAGTGCTCTGTCTCCGTGTCGTGAGCGGCGATACGCGCCTCCAGATACACACGGTGACGGTCGTACTCGGCCCGGGTCTCCCGCAGTCGCCGGCCACGGCGCGCCGCCTCGGCCGCGGCGGCGGTCACCAGCAGGGTCGCGACGGTGCCACACACCCCGACGGCGGTCCGGGCGGGCTCCGTCACCAGGGCGACGGCGGCTCCGGTCGCCGCGGCCATCACTATGGCCGGCAGCAACAGCACACGTGCATAAAGAAGTTGGACACTCGCCATGTGAGCCCTCTGAGCGAATCGACTGATGACCGGGGAACGTGCACATAGGGGAACAAGCGCGCGAATTCATCTCAACTCGGTGCGCTGCGGGCGAGCTTAGTCCGGCAGGATCATCGCCATGTCATATTCAGCAAGTGCCGGAAATGACCTCTGAGGCAGGAGTACGCTCAGGGAATTTGCACGATACGACGTCATTCGAACACGCTCCGTCACTGCGTGCGGGCGTACGAAAACCACTCACCGTCACGGGTGAGGAAGGCACCCGGGTCACCTGATCCTGCCCGTCGGACTGGCCGGTCACGCGGCCCACGGGGGCGCGGGGAAAGCACGAGCCCGGCGCGCACGGGCGCACCGGGCTCGGGGCGGTACCGGCTCCGGCCCGGGTCAGCCCACGGAGGAGTAGGCGACCACTCCGCGCAGCAGCCCCTCGACCGCCTTGCGGGCGTTCCTGGCGACCGTCGAGCCCTCCACGGCCGGAGCCGCGGCCGAGATCTGGCCGAGTACGTCGATGACCTGCTTGCACCAGCGCACGAAGTCGCCGGCCGGCATCTCCGCCTCGCGCAGCACCTCGTCGAGACCCGTGCCCGAGGCCCACATATAGGCGGCCCAGGCGAAGCCCAGGTCGGGCTCGCGCTGGCCCACGCCCTCGGTCTGACTGATCCTGAAGTCCTCCTCCAGGGCATCCAGCCGGCCCCAAATGCGGACCATCTCACCGAGAGCCGCCTTGGCCCTGCCCGAGGGCAGTTTGGGCGCCATCGCGTCGTCGGCGACCCGGGCCTCGTACACCAACGCCGACACACAGGCGGCGAGTTCCGCGGGGGCGAGCCCTTCCCAGACGCCCTCGCGCAGACATTCACTGGCCAGCAGGTCGAGTTCGCCGTACAGCCGGGCCAGCCGCTTGCCGTGCTCGGTGACCTCGTCGCCGCGCAGATAGTCCATCTCGGTCAGCAGCGCGACGATCCGGTCGAAGGTGCGGGCGATGGTGTTCGTCCGGCCCTCGATACGGCGCTCCAGCTGCGAGGTGTCGCGCATCAGCCGGTGGTGGCGCTCGGCCCAGCGGGCGTGGTCCTCACGGTCCTGGCAGCCGTGACACGGGTGCGCCCTCAGCGCCTTGCGCAGCCGCGCGATCTCCCGGTCGTCCGCCGCCTGGGCACGCTTCTTGCGGTGCCGTTCGGGAGCGATGTGCCCGGCCTTGGTGCGCAGCGCGGAGGCGAGGTCCCGACGGGACTGCGGTGAACGCGCGTTGAAGGACTTCGGGATCCTCATCCGCTCCAGCGCCTCCACCGGCACCGGGAAGTCGACCGACGCCAGTCGCTTGACCTGCCGCTCGGCGGTCAGCACCAGCGGACGCGGACCGTCGTGGTACTCCACACCCCGGTGCCCGCCCGCACGCCCCGCGGGCAGCCCCGGGTCGAGCACCAGCGCAAGACCCGCGTACTTGCCGGCGGGAACGTGGATGACGTCACCCGGCTTGAGCTTCTCCAGCGCCACGGCGGCCTCCGCGCGGCGCTGCGAGGCGCCCTGCCGGGCCAGCTCGGTCTCCCGGTCCTTCAGCTCGCGGCGCAGCCGCGCGTACTCCTCGAAGTCGCCGAGGTGGCAGGTCATGGAGGCCTTGTAGCCCTCCAGTCCCTCCTCGTTGCGCTGCACCTGGCGCGAAATGCCGACGACCGACTTGTCCGCCTGGAACTGCGCGAAGGACGTCTCCAGCAGCTCCCGCGAGCGGTGCCGGCCGAACTGCTCGACCAGGTTGACCGCCATGTTGTACGACGGCTTGAAGCTCGACCGCAGCGGATACGTGCGCGTACCCGCCAGTCCCGCGAGGTGCTCGGGGTTCATGCCGCGCTGCCACAGCACCACCGCATGGCCCTCGACGTCGATGCCGCGCCGGCCGGCCCGGCCGGTCAACTGGGTGTACTCGCCGGGGGTGATGTCGGCGTGCTGCTCGCCGTTCCACTTGACGAGCTTCTCCAGCACCACCGAGCGGGCGGGCATGTTGATGCCGAGGGCGAGCGTCTCGGTGGCGAACACGGCCTTCACCAGACCGCGCACGAACAGCTCCTCCACGACCTCCTTGAACGTCGGCAGCATGCCCGCGTGATGGGCCGCGATGCCGCGCTCCAGGCCTTCGAGCCACTCGTAGTAGCCCAGGACGTGCAGGTCCTCGGCCGGAATGGAGGAGGTGCGCTCCTCGACCAGGGAGCGGACCCTCGCCCGCGCGTCCTCGTCGTTGAGCCTCAGCCCCGCGTACAGGCACTGCTGGACGGCGGCCTCGCAGGCGGCGCGGCTGAAGATGAAGGTGATGGCCGGCAGCAGGCCCTCGGCGTCCAGCCGCTCGATGACCTCGGGCCGGCTGGGCGTCCACACGCGCGAACGCTGTCTGCGCTCACGCTCCCGGTCGGCCTCGCGTGTATTGCCCCGCCCGCGGCGGCGGTCGCCCCACGGCGGGCGGCTCGCCTCCAGGCGGGCCATCCGCGTGAGGTCGGGGTTGACGGCCTTCTTGCGGCCCTCGCCCTCCTCGAACAGGTCGTAGATCCGGCGGCCGGCGAGCACGTGCTGGAACAGGGGCACGGGCCGGTGCTCGGAGACGATCACCTGGGTGTCGCCGCGGACGGTGTCCAGCCAGTCGCCGAACTCCTCCGCGTTCGACACCGTCGCCGACAGGGAGACCAGGGTCACCGACTCCTGGAGGTGGATGATCACTTCCTCCCACACGGCGCCGCGGAACCGGTCGGAGAGGTAGTGCACCTCGTCCATCACCACGTAGCCGAGGCCGAGGAGGGTCCGGGACCCGGCGTACAGCATGTTCCGCAGCACCTCGGTGGTCATCACGACCACCGGGGCGTCGGAGTTGACGCTGTTGTCGCCGGTCAGCAGGCCCACCTTGTCCGTGCCGTAGCGGCGGCACAGATCGGTGTACTTCTGGTTCGACAGGGCCTTGATGGGGGTCGTGTAGAAGCACTTCTTGCCCTGCCCGAGGGCGAGGTGGACGGCGAACTCGCCCACGATCGTCTTGCCTGAGCCGGTGGGCGCGGCGACCAGCACACCCTTCCCCGATTCGAGCGCCTGGCAGGCCTCGATCTGGAAGGGGTCGAGGCCGAAGTCGTACATCTCGCGGAAGGACGCGAGCGCCGTGGCCTGCTCGGCAGCGCGCCTTCGTGCTGCCGCGTACCGCTCGGCCGGTGAGAGATCCTCTGTCATCGTGCTTTCGAGCGTACCGGGCCGCACCGACAACAGGACGATCATTATCGGGAACCGTCTCCGCGGGCGGTGAGGCCTACCGGATCAAGGGCCGACGACCCGCAGGGCGCCCGGCACGCACCGCGCGGTGAGCGGCAGCGGCCCCACCGGTTCCCCGTCCGCGTAGCCGGTGACCTCCTCGGCGGCCAGCTCGACGCTCTGGGCGCGCAGCACGGTGATCGCGGGATGGTCGACGTGCGTGCCCCGGTACACGCTCGGGAACACCCGCAGCAGCGTGGCACGGCTGCACTCGCCCACCACCGTGATGTCGAACAGCCCGTCGGTGAGATCCGCTCCGGGGCATATCCGCATGCCGCCGCCGTACGACGGCCCGTTCCCGACGGCCACCAGGGTCGCCCCGACCTCGCGGACCTCACCGCCGTCGAGGGTGATCCGGTAGGGCAGCGGCCGGAAGGCGGCCAGTTCGGCGACCATCGCGACGTCGTACTTCAGGCGCCCGAGCGGCAGCCGCATCCGGTTGCCGCGGTCGTTGACCCGGGAGTCGAAGCCGGAGGCGAGCACGGCGCCGAACCACCGGTCGCCGATCCGGCCGAGATCGATGTCGCGGACCCGGCCGCACTTGAGGGCGTCGGCGATCATCCGGCCGGCCGCGGCGGGGTCCCGCACCGGCATGCCGAGCGCTCGGGCGAAGTCGTTGCCGGTACCCGCGGCGACCAGGCCGAACGGGGTGCCGGTACCGACGACGGCCTGCAGGGCGAGGTTCGCCATGCCGTCGCCCCCCACGGCGATCAGGGCGCCGGTGCCCTCGTCGAGGGCGGCGCGCGCCCGGACCAGGGCGTCCTGGGGGTTGTCGCCGAGGACGGTCCGCACCGAGAAGCCGGCGTCCCGCAACGCGGAAGCGGCCGGCAGCGCCGCGCGGGCGCCCCGGCCGCGGCCCGCGGTGGGGTTGACGAAGAGGGTGATCTCGCTGGTCACGGAAGTGACCCTATGAGCTGCGAGGGGGTCCTCAGGTCACGTCGTCATAACCGTTGACCCGGTCCCTGGTCGACTGCTCGGGCAGGGCGGCCACGGGTTCCACGGGGTCGATGGCCTCGGGGGTCAGATCCAGCTCGGACGCCTCGTCGTCGGCGGGGCCCATGGCCTCGATGCGGCGCTTGCGTCGGTCGTTGAGCAGGGCCACCAGGACCGCTGCGAAGTACAGGATCCAGATCGGTCCGGCGAGCGCGATCATCGTCAGCGGGTCGGTGCTCGGCGTGGCGATGGCCGCGAACAGCGTGATGCCCATGATCATGCCCCGCCACCAGCCGAGCATCCGCTGGCCGGTCAGCGCCCCGGTGAAGTTGAGCATGATCAGCAGCAGCGGCAGCTCGAAGGAGAGCCCGAAGACGACCACCATGCGCGTGACGAGGTCGAGCAGGTCGTCCAGCGGCAGCAGGTTGTCGACATTGCCGGGCGTGAAGTCGATGAGCACCTTGGCCGTGGTCGGCAGCACCCGGTACGCGAAGTAGGCGCCGCCGAGGAACAGCGGGAAGCCGGTGGCGACGAACGCGTAGGCGTACTTCTTCTCGTGCCGGTGCAGACCGGGGGCGACGAAGGCCCACAGCTGGTACAGCCAGACCGGCGCGGCGAACACGATGCCGGCCATCAGGGAGACCTTCAGTGCCAGCGTGAACGGCGTGAGCAGGCCGTTGATGGTGATCATCGCGCACGGCTGCGACTCGTCCCGCGAGCGGGACAGTTCCTCGAAGGACTGACCGCATCCGACCGACTTGAGCACCGGGTCGGTGAAGAAGTTGATGATGTCGTTGTAGAAGAAGGCCGCGACGACCGTCACCAGGACGATGGCCAGCAGCGCCTTCGCAAGCCGGTTGCGGAGCTCACGAAGGTGCTCCGCGAGGGGCATCCGGCCCTCGGGATCCCTCTCCTGTTTGCGGGCAGACTTCAGCAACCCACGTTCCCATCTCGTGCGGCGGGCCGGTGGTCACCGGCCCTGCGTCAGCGCTTGGTCGTGTCCGTCGGCTCCGCCACCGGGCGGGAGCTGGTCACGTCGCCAGGGGCGGCCTGGATGGTGCGCTGCGCCGGGGTCTCCTCACCGGGGGCCGGCGGGTCGGCGGGAGCGGAGGACTTGTCCTCCTTCATGGCCTTGGCCTCGCTCTTGAGGATGCGGGCCGACTTGCCGAGCGACCGCGCCATGTCCGGCAGCTTCTTCGCGCCGAACAACAGAATGACGACGACGAGGATGAGAATGATCTCGGGAGCGCCGATCTTGCCACCGAACATAAGTCTTTACCTTCTCACCGAGGCTGCGGGGGGTGCTGGCCGACCGGCCGGACACGCGTCCGAACGGTCGTGTTGACAGCGATCGTAACGCTCAGGGGTGAACGCGAGGCAATCCCCGTGCGTACTTCCCGTCCGCGGTCCGGGCCTCGTTCTCCGGTCCGCGCTCAGCAGCGTACCTGCCATACCCCACAACTCGACAGGCCACAACACCCGGGCCCCACCCTCCCCGGACCACCCCACCGCTTCCACTGACAGCCGCGCCGCCCCCGCCCTCCACTGACAGCCGCGCCGCCCTCCGCCCTCCGCAGACAGCCGCGCCTCCGCCTCCCCGCCCCCGCCCTCCGCGGGCAGTCGTGCCTCCCCCAGTGCCTTAAGGGCCTGGGAGGTACCCCCAGGGCGATGGGGGTCCCCCCGCTCATGGGGGTCCCCCCGCTCGAGCGAAGTCGAGAGTGGGGGAGAAGCCGAGAGTGGGGGAGGGTGGGCGCGACGGCACCCCGCAAGCGCCGGGCTGCGCAAACACCCCCCGCCCAGCACCCACACCGGCTCACCCACCTCAACGCAGCCCACGCACCCGCCCGCCGGCCACCCGGCACCAAGGCCCGCACCAGCTCACAGCGCCTCCGCGGACCGCGCCACCCCACCCGCCGCCCGCTCCAGATCCTCCGCCGCCCGACCGATCCTCCGCGCCGAGTCCGCGACCTGCCTCCCCAGCCGCTCCGCCTCGACGAAGACCCGGACGGCAAGCACGCCGAGCACCAGGACACCCAGGAATCCCACGACAACCGCGAACATCGGCCAGAACATGGGGGCGAGCCTAGACGGTCGAGTGCAGCCGCAGCGTCCGGACCCCGCCTCCGGTCAGCAACTCCACGATCCGCTCCCCCGCCGGCTTGCGCACGGCCGCCCCGCACCGCGGACAGGTGAAGGAGTAGAAGGTCGTACGGTTGCTCGCCCCGATGGCCAGCCGCAGCGCACTCGCGGCAAGCTCGAAGCGCTCCCGGCAGTCCGGACAGCCCGCCCGGAACATCACCGGGGCCACGCTCCTCATCCCGGCGAACGCGGACGCCGCCGTCATGCCCCGCGCCCCAGGGGTCGCCGACTCGCTCAAAGCCCTCGCTCCTGCCTGTCGTCCTGCCGTGCCCCACCGGCCGCCGGCCCCACACCGGCCGCCCGCCCCACGCCGACGGCGGAACCCCCGCCCGGCGTCCGCCCCGCGCCGAACGCCGAGTCCGCGTCGGCCGCGGCCCGCTGCCCGGTCATCCGGCCGCCTCGACCCCGTCGTACGCCGCCAGTGCCTCGCGGGCCGCCTGCCGGGCACTGTCGGCGAGCTCGGCCGGCTCGACGATGCGCCCGTCCCGGCCGAGCCGCAGCGCCAGCCGCCTCAGCGAGGCCGGGTCGGGCGTGCGCAGAGTGACACGCAGCCCGCCGTCGGGAAGCTCATCCGCGCTGTCGTGGGGGTAGTACTCGGCGACCCAGCGTCCGCCCGGCGCGACCTCGACCACCACCTCCGGATCCTCGGCCGCGGGCTGCACCAGCCCTTCCGACAGGTCCCGCAGCTCGACCTCGGGCGGCGCGGACGGCTCGTCGAGGATCCTGATCTCGGCGACCCGGTCCAGCCGGAAGGTGCGGCGCGCCTCGGAGCGGCGGCACCAGGCCTCGACATAGGTGTGGCCCACGCTGACCAGGCGGATGGGGTCGATCTCCCGCTCGGTGACCTCGTCGCGCGCGGGCGAGTAGTAGCGGATCCACAGTCTGCGGCGCTCGGCGATGGCCCGGTCGACGTCCGCGAAGACCCCTCCCTCGGACTCGAAGGTCACCGACAGACGGGAGCTGGCCCCGGCCGCCTCACCGGCCGAGGTCTCGACCTTGGCCGTGGCGCGCAGCAGCGCCTGCCGGTCGCTCTCCCGCAATCCGGGCAGGGTGGCCACCGCGCGGGCGGCGACGAGCAGAGCGGTGGCCTCGTCGGCGGCCAGCCGCAGCGGCTCGGCCGCGTCCGCGCCGAGGGCGGCCGGGTTGTGCCACCAGATGCGCTCGCCGTCGGTGTCGATGTCCAGCAGATCGCCGCCGCGGAAGCTGGTGCCGCACATCGGCAGCACATCGAGGTCGCTGACCAGCTCGTCCTCCGTGATGCCGAAGGCGCGTGCGACGTCCTCGATCCGGGCGCCGGGACGCTCGCGCAGATACGTCACCAGCGACAGCATCCGGCGGGTCTGGTCGATGGCGTTCACGGGCCTGACCGGTTTGCCTGCCACGTTCTTGTCCGCTCCCCCTCAGCCCTTGGCCACGGCGCGCAGCCGGTCCACCACGTCGGCCCGCAGCTCGGCGGGCTCCAGGACCACCACGTCGGGCCCGAACTCCACCAGCCAGGCATCCAGGCCGTGTCCGTACGGAATCTCCAACTCGTCCCATCCGTCGCCGAGTTCCCGAACGGTGGTGGCCTTCGCCCGAAGGGGGTAACCGGCGCCGGAGCGCAGCCGGATGCGCGCCGAGCGGTCGGCGCTCTCCCCGGCCCAGCTCGCCACGGTCTCCCGTACGGTGACGACGTCCGGCACCGGGACGGTGAACCGGCCGCTGCGCGAGCGCACCTTGCCGGTGATCCGGGAGAGCCGGAAGACCCGCTCGGCGCCCCGGTCGCGGTCCCAGCCGGCCAGGTACCAGTGGCCGCGCCAGCACTCCAGCGCCCACGGTTCGACATGCCGGGCCCCGGGCTGGGCGGCGTTGGCCTTGCGGTAGTCGAAGACGACGGGACGGCGGTCGCGGCAGGCCAGCATCAGCGGCTCGAAAGCGGCCTCGTGCACGGGGATGCGCGGTTCGAGCGCGCCATGGGCGCCGTACGGGTCGACGTCCTCGGGGAGGCCCGCGGCACGCAGTTTCTGCAGGGCGCCGCTGGCCGCTCCGGCGAGCCGGGCCTGTTGCCACACCTTGGCGGCGAGCCCGAGGGCGGCGGCTTCCTCGGCGTCGAGGGTGATGGGCGGCAGCCGGTTGCTGTCCCGGCGGGCGAGATAGCCCGTCTCTCCGTCGAGGTTCTCGACGGTCTCGATGACCAGTCCGAGTTCGCGCAGGTCGTCCTTGTCGCGCTCGAACATGCGGTTGAAGGAGTCGTCCGAGCCCGCTTCGAGATAGGCCTCGATGGACTCGCGCAGCTCGCGCTTGCTGAGCGGCCGCCGGGTCCCGAGCAGACACAGCGCCAGATTCATCAGCCGCTCGGCCTTGGCAATGGCCATCGACGCGCTTCGCCTCCCTATGGTGCTTACGACCGATGACCGTACCGCCCCGCGGTGGCGGGGCAAAAGCGGAGGGCCCATGCCCGGACAGGCATGGGCCCCAGGCGATCGACTCCGGTCGGATCAGACGCCGAGCAGGTCGACCACGAAGATCAGGGTCTCACCGGGCTTGATCGCCGGGGTGGGGCTCTGGTTGCCGTAGGCGAGGTGGGCGGGGATGGTCAGCTGACGGCGGCCGCCGACCTTCATCCCCTGCACGCCCTGGTCCCAGCCCTTGATGACCCGGCCGCCGCCCAGCGGGAAACGGAACGGGGTGCCGCGGTTCCAGCTGGCGTCGAACTCCTCGCCCGTGCTGAAAGCCACGCCGACGTAGTGAACGGTGACGGTCTGGCCCGCCTGCGCCACCTCGCCGTCGCCCTCCCAGATGTCCTTGATCTCGAGGTCCGCCGGGGGCTCGCCGCCCGGGAAGTCGATCTCGGGCTTGTCGATGCTCACGTCTAACGCTCCTGCTTGTCTGCGGAAAGGCGAACACGCACAGTCTTACATCCCCACGGCGTCACAGCTTCGCAAGGATGTCGACCGAGAAGACCAGCGTGGAGTCCTTCTTGATGTCGCTGCCCTGCGGCGGGTTGTCCCCGTAGCCCAGGTCCGGCGGGATGACGATGAGGACCCGGCTGCCGACCTTCTTGCCGGTGAGCCCCTGCGCCCAGCCCTTGACGACCTGCTGGAGCGAGAAAGACGTCAGCTGCCCCCGTCCGTAGGTCGAGTCGAACTCCTTGCCGCCGTCCCACAGCACGCCCTTGTACTGCACGAGGACGCTGTTGTCTGCGCCGAGTTCCTCGCCGTCGCCCTCGAGGACATAGGCGGCGACGAGCTCCTTCGGAGGGGCGGTGTCGGGCACGTCGATGGAGGGCGCCTTGCCGTCGGTGTTGGTGCCGACCTTGGGCAGGTCCTTGTTGTCCTGGGCCACTTCGCTGCCCTTGGCGGAGCTCTTGGCGTTGAACGTGTCCTGCAGGTCGACCACGAACACCAGTGTGTCGGTGCCCTTGATACCCGCCTGCTCGTTGCCCTGCTCGCCGTATCCCCAGGTGGGCGGGACGGCCATCTGGACGCGGCTGCCGGTCTTCTTGCCCGTGAGCGCGTACCGCCAGCCGTCGATGATGGTGCCCTGGGCGAGCTGGATGGCCAGCGGGGTCCCCCGGTCGTAGGAGTTGTCGAACACCTTTGCGGTGCTCCACACCTGGCCCAGGTAGTTGGCCACGACGAAGTCGTTCTCGGCGACCGTCTTGCCGCCGCCCGCGATGACGGTCTTGACCGCGAGGTCCTTGGAGGGTTCGCCGGTGCCCTTGGCGACCGTCGGCTTCTCACCGAACTTCGTGCCCGCCGTGATCGCCGGCAGCGGGCCGTCGACGATCTTCGGCGGCGCGGCGGACGTCCCGGGCGCCGAGGGCGACGCGCTGTCGTCGACACTGCCCGAGTCGGACTTGTCGTCGCCGCACGCGGCGAGGGTGGCCAGTCCAGCGGGAACGGCAATGAGAAGTGAGCGTCGGCGCACGGTGGGGGCCTCGTAATCATCGATCTTGGTGGGTGGCGTCCGCGCAACTCTACGGCGTGAGAAGGGCGCCGCACGGTGTAACAGTACGGCGCCCGTGTGACGTTCCGGGTATTTCGGGATCCCCCGGAGGAACGCTTCTCTCACATTCCGGCGATCAGCTTCTCCACCCGCTCGTCGACCGAACGGAACGGGTCCTTGCACAACACCGTGCGCTGGGCCTGGTCGTTGAGCTTGAGGTGCACCCAGTCGACGGTGAAGTCGCGCCGCTGCTCCTGGGCCCGCCGGATGAAGTCGCCCCGCAGCCGGGCCCGAGTGGTCTGCGGTGGTACGGACTTGCCCTCGAAGATCTTCAAATCGTTGCAGATCCGGGCGGCTTGTCCCCTCTTCTCCAGCAGGTAGTACAGGCCCCGCCGACGGTGGATGTCGTGGTAGGCGAGGTCTATCTGAGCGACCCGGGGGTGCGACATGGTCATGTTGTGCTTGGCCCGGTACCGCTCGAGAAGCTTGTACTTCATGACCCAGTCGATCTCGGTGCCGATGCGGTCGAGGTCCTCGGACTCGATCGAGTCCAGCGTGCGGCCCCAGAGCTCGAGCACCTGCTCGACGGTGCCGGTGCGGATGCCCCGGCGCTCGACGAAGTCCACCGCCTTCTCGTAGTACTCGCGCTGCACCTCCAGCGCGGAGGCCTCCCGGCCGCTGGCCAGGCGGACCTTCCGGCGCCCGGTGATGTCGTGGCTGACCTCGCGGATCGCCCGGATCGGGTTCTCCAGGGTGAGGTCGCGCATGACGGTGCCCGCCTCGATCATGCGCAGCACCAGGTCGGTGGCGCCGACCTTGAGCAGCATGGTCGTCTCGGACATGTTCGAGTCGCCCACGATGACGTGCAGGCGGCGGTAGCGCTCGGCGTCCGCGTGGGGCTCGTCGCGCGTGTTGATGATCGGCCGGGAGCGGGTCGTCGCGGAGGAGACGCCCTCCCAGATGTGCTCGGCCCGCTGGCTGACGCAGTACACGGCCCCGCGCGGCGTCTGCAGCACCTTGCCGGCGCCGCACAGCAGCTGGCGGGTGACCAGGAAGGGGATGAGGATGTCCGCCAGCCGGGAGAACTCCCCGTGCCGGGCGACGAGATAGTTCTCGTGGCACCCGTAGGAGTTACCGGCCGAGTCGGTGTTGTTCTTGAAGAGGTAGACGTCGCCCGCGATTCCCTCCTCGTGCAGGCGTCGTTCGGCGTCCACCAGGAGTCCTTCGAGAATGCGCTCGCCGGCCTTGTCGTGGGTGACCAGCTCGGTCACGTTGTCACATTCCGGCGTTGCGTATTCCGGATGTGACCCCACGTCGAGATAGAGGCGGGCGCCGTTCCGCAGAAAGACATTGCTGCTTCGGCCCCATGACACGACACGGCGGAAGAGGTACCGCGCCACCTCGTCAGGCGACAGGCGGCGCTGTCCCCTGAACGTGCACGTGACGCCGTACTCGTTCTCCAGCCCGAAAATGCGGCGGTCCATGAGGGAACATTACGCCCGATCCCCTGAACCCAAACGAGGTTCGAGGGCACGGTTCGGATCATTTTCCCATCGGGCCGCAACCACCGCTCGTCCCGCGGGAGCTGCCATTACCCGTCCGGTGGCGATCAAAACCAGCAGCGACACGCCTCCCGCGACGCCCGGTACGGCGAACCCCCACAGCGCCCCGCCGGCCTCCACCACCGGACCGGTGAGTCCCGTCCCGACCGACGCGCCCACGGTGAAGGTCGTCACCAGCCAGGAGAACGCCTCCGTGACCGTCCCGCGCGGCGCGTGACGGTCCACGAGCACGAACGCACAGGCGATCGCCGGCGCCAGGAAGAGACCCGCGACCACGGTGAGCAACGTCATGGCCACCACGCCCGGCATCAGCATCAGGGGCAGGTAGCACACCGCCAGAAGGGCCACCAGCACCTGAAGCCGCCGCGCGGGCTCACCGGCCCACTGCCTCGCCCCGTACGCCATACCGCCGATCAGGGCCCCCAGCCCGATCCCCGCCATCAGCCAGCCGTACACCCGGTCGCCGCCGTGCTCGTCCGCGTACGACATCGCCGCCACGGTGATGGAGCCCAGCGCCATCCCCACGGCCAGGAAGGCACCCAGCAGCGCGAGCAGCCCCGAGGAGCGCAACGCGCCCAGCCAGTGCGCCTCGCGCGGCGCCGACCGCCATGCGCGCGAGGGCGGCGAGACGACGACGGAGAGGGCGCCCAGTACCCCGATAACGTTCAGCACGAGCAGCGCGGCCTGCGCGGACCACAGCGAGGCGCACACCGTCACCAGCAGCGGTCCGACGGTGAACATCACTTCCTGGGCCACGGCGTCCATCGCGTAGGCCCGGTGGACCTGGCCCTCCTTGGGCAGCACGGACGCCCACAGCGCCCGCAGCCCTCCTTCCAGGGGCGGGGTGAAGAGGCCCGCGGCGGCCACCGCCCCGTAGGCCACCACGGGCGACCCGGTGCCCACGAAGGCGAACACGGCCATCGCCAGCGCCGACAGCACGGCGGCCGGCAACTGCACCCGCGGCTGTCCCCGCAGATCCACCAGGCGGCCGAGCACGGGCTGTCCGACGGCGTTGGCGACGCCGTACACCGCCGCGAGGGCGCCGGCCAGGCTGTACGTGCCACCCTCCGCTCGCACGAACAACACGATCGCGATCGCGGCAGTCGCGTTGGGCAGCCGTCCCACGAGCGTGCCGACGAGCAGCCGGGTGGCGTGCCGTGCCCGGAGGATCTCCAGGTATCCCGTGGCCATTCCGGCGCCCTCCACTGGAAAGTGTTACGTATAACTACGGTCTCCATACGTACCATGTCCGCTGTTCACCAGTCCAGACGAAGGAGCGGCCCGACGATGCCCAGAGCCGGCACCCGCCCCACGAGCCGGGATGTCGCCCAGGCCGCAGGCGTCTCCCAGGCGGCGGTCTCCCTCGTCCTCGGCGAGAAGTGGCGCGGCCGGGTCTCCCAGGCCACGGCGGAGCGCGTCCGCGAGGCCGCGCGCACCCTGGGTTACCGGCCGAATCTGGCCGCCCGCAACCTGCGGCTGGGCCGCACCCGCACGGTGCTCCTGGTCGTCCCCGCCCTCACCACGGAGTTCTTCGCCGGCGTCTACACCGGGGCGGCCCGGGTGGCCGCCCAGCACGGATTCGGCGTGGTCCTCTACCCCTCCCCCGAGGGCATCGGCCCCGCCCGCGACCCCTTCGCGTCCGCCCAGGCCGCCCTGGACGGGGTGATCGCCTCCTCCATGGCCGCGGAGGCACTGACCGCGATCCGCGGCGACCAGCTGCCGCTGGTGATGCTGGACAGTGATCCCGAAGCCAGTGTGGGCGCGGCCACGGTCAACCTCGACATCGCCGACGGTGTCCGCCAGGTCACGGAGCACCTGCTCGGCCTGGGCCACCGTCGCTTCCTCCACCTGGCGGCGGACGTGGCGTCCTGGACCTTCGAGGTGCGCGCGCGGGAGCTGACGGCGCGGCTGCGGGAGGTTCCGGACGTGTCCCTGCGCACGGCGCGGGCGCCGATCTCCATCAAGGGCGCGGAGACGGCGGCGGAAGCGGCGCTGTCCGGCTCGCCGGACCGGCCGACGGCGGTGATCTGCGACGACGATCAGCTGGCGGCGGGCGTGTACAAGGCCGCGCGGCGGCTGGGACTGCGGGTCCCCGAGGACCTGTCCGTCACCGGTCTTGACGATCTGGCACTGGCGACGGCGATCGATCCCGAACTGACGACCGTCCGGCTGGACGCGGAGTTGTTCGGGGAGAGGGGCATGGGGGCGCTGCTGGCGGTACTGGAGGGCCGCGCCCCATCCGCCGGGGACATCCCGGTCGACCTGGTGGTACGCGCCTCAACGGCCCCGGTGCCGGCCTCCTGACGGGCCTCCGGACACGACCCGACCTCCCACCCCACCGACCTACCGAGCGCCCCGGCGCCGACGGGGCTGTACGACCCGGTACCGGGCGGAAGGTGTCTGCACAGCCCGGCGCCAACAGAATGCCTCCCCAGAGCCAGCACCCATGGTCGTGCCCCAAGACGTGGTGCAGGGGATCACGCATGGCGCGTTCCGGTTCGAGGCCCGTGGCGATCTCCGTGGAGACAGCAGCCCGGGAAGCGTTCCGTTGAGGCGCGTGGAACGCCGGACGGCGCGCGGGCACCGCCCCTGGCCCGCGGATTCCGGCGCCTTGATCCGCTACACCACCGGGCGGGACGCCATCGCACCCA
The DNA here is from genome assembly GCF_044540255.1 of Streptomyces sp. NPDC086080. NCBI lineage: Bacteria > Bacillati > Actinomycetota > Actinomycetes > Kitasatosporales > Streptomycetaceae > Streptomyces > Streptomyces sp. NPDC086080. Next base: position 180,341 of record NZ_JBITRU010000001.1, on the reverse strand, counting down.
TCCAACCCGACTGCCCGCGGATCGCGCAGGGCGGCGACGGTCGCGGGCGGTGAGGAGGGCGGGACGGGGATGGTCGCGGGCGGCGGGGAGGGGACGGGGCGGGGGTGGCCGCCCGCAGCGACTGGCGCGTCCGCTCCAGTGGCTTCTTGAGGGGCCTACTGCGCGCCGGTCCGAGGACGGGTACCCCCGACCCGGCACCGACCCACCCACCGGCACAAGGCGCTGCCCCAGCCCTCACCGGAGGGCCAGGGGCGCCGCAGGCATACGACCCACCCCCGCAGCCGAGCGCTACTCGACGTCGCCGCCGGAGTCGGTCTCCGCGTCCTCCGCGCCCGCCGCGTCCGCCGGCGTCTCCGCGCCGCCACCCGCCTCCAGCAGCCGCGCCAGCTGGCGCCCGCCGATCCGCCTGAACTTCCGCTTCTGCGGCCGCGTACGGTCCAGCACCGCCACCTCCAGCCGCTCCGCGGGAATCTCCCGCTCGCTGCCGCTGGTGTCGCGGGACAGCGCCTGCACCGCCAGCTCCAGCGCCTCCGCCAACGTCATCCCGTCCCGGTGACGCTGATCGAGGTACCCGCTGATCTGCTCCGCGTTGCCCCCCACCGCCACCGAGCCGTGCTCGTCCACGATGGAGCCGTCGTGCGGCAGCCGGTAGATCTGGTCGCCCTCCGGGGTCTCCCCGACCTCGGCCACCACCAGCTCCACCTCGTACGGCTTCTCCGCCGCACTCGAGAAGATCGTCCCCAGTGTCTGGGCGTACACGTTCGCCAGACCCCGGGCGGTCACATCGTCCCGGTCGTAGGTGTAGCCCCGCAGATCGGCGTACCGCACGCCCCCGATCCGGAGGTTCTCGTACTCGTTGTACTTACCGGCCGCGGCGAACCCGATCCGGTCATAGATCTCGCTGAACTTGTGCAGCGCACGGGACGGGTTCTCGCCGACGAACACGATGCCGTCGGCGTACTGCAGCACGACAAGGCTGCGGCCACGGGCGATGCCTTTACGGGCGTACTCCGCCCGGTCGGCCATCGCCTGCTGAGGTGAGACATAGAACGGCGTCGACACCGGTTATCCGTCCCTTTCTGTCGAAGTCACTGGACCACCCTGAAACAACCGAACAAACCCGCCCGCGGCCTACAGCAGGGCGGCCCGCGGCCCGTCCGGCTGCTCCAGCCGCCGCTCCAGCACGGACCTGGAGATGCCGGAGGCCTCGTCCTCGGTGAGCCGGCGGAAGCCGTCCTCGGTGATCACGGTGACAATCGGATAGATCCGGCGGGCGACATCGGGACCACCGGTCGCCGAGTCGTCGTCTGCCGCGTCGTAGAGCGCCTGCACCACCAGCGTGGTGGCCTCGGCCTCACTCAGGTCGCCCCGGAACAGCTTCTTCATCGCACCGCGCGCGAAGACCGACCCGGAACCGGTGGCGGCGTACCCCTGCTCCTCGGAACGCCCGCCCGTGACGTCGTAGGAGAAGATCCGGCCCTTCTCCCGGTCCACGTCGTACCCCGCGAACAGCGGGACCACGGCGAGGCCCTGCATGGCCATGCCCAGATTCGAACGGATCATGGTCGACAGCCGGTTCGCCTTGCCCTCCAGCGACAGCTGCGCGCCCTCGACCTTCTCGAAGTGCTCCAGCTCCAGCTGGAACAGCTTCACCATCTCCACGGCCAGCCCCGCCGTACCGGCGATGCCCACCGCCGAGTACTCGTCGGCGGGGAACACCTTCTCGATGTCCCGCTGCGCGATGACGTTCCCCATGGTGGCCCGCCGGTCCCCGGCGAGCACCACACCGCCCGGGAAACTGACGGCCACGATCGTGGTGCCGTGCGGTGCCTCGATGACGCCCTGCACGGGCGGCAACGACCTCTTGCCCGGCAGCAGTTCCGGCTGGTGCTCGGAGAGGAAGTCCATGAAGGAGGAGGATCCCGGCGTCAGGAAGGCAGCCGGTAGACGCCCGGTGCTACGAGTGTTGGCTTCCACGCGATTCCTTCCACGTATGCGGCAGCCCGCCTTATGGCATCGGGCCGATCCTTGAACTGCCCCAGCGCCGCGTTGCAGCTGAAGCACAGTACGCCACGGACCCTACCCGTCTCATGGCAGTGATCCACATGCTGCGGGGGAGCTGACAGACATATGCAGCAGATGCCCGCTTGGGAAGCAATCAGCTCATCGCGCTCAGCTTCGGTAAGGTCGTACTTGCGCTTGAGATGGTCTTGTCGCGCCCTCACCGCCCGGCAGGCCTTGCAGCGTGTTGACAGACCATCGGACGCAGTCGCATTGCGATGCCACTCACTGTGCGGTTTCACCTCGCCACACGTACGGCAAAGCTTGTGCCCCGCAGGGACATCCACCTTCTCGCGCACCGACTTTCCCATGGCTTCCCGGCGCCGCCGGTAGTGCGCAGCGCTGTACTCCGCTACGCACTCCCGGCAATGCACCTGGAGGCCATCACGCCGATTCTTGTCTCGCGCGAATGCAGCTACGGACAGCTCTCGCTCGCACTTCCTACACTGCTTCGCGTCCGACTCCTCAGCCACTCCCACCCCCGACACCTTTCAAATCAAAGGTGAATAGGCCGTCGAACCTTCACTGTCCACCCTTTTGCACGAAGGACCTGACGAAATCCTCGGCGTTAGCCTCGAGTACATCGTCGATCTCGTCGAGAACATCGTCCACGTCCTCGCTCAGCTTCTCCTGACGCTCCTTGAGGTCCTCGGAAGCCTGCGACTCCGCCGCCTGCTCCTCGACCTCCTCCGTGGAACGGGTGGCCTTCTGCTGTCCGCCGCCGGTGTCCTTGGTCGCCATCACCCTCACCCCGCTCGGTTCGCCCGACACACTTGCTCGGTCATGATCGGACCCTACAAGCCGGGTCCGACAATGCCCCCGCAGTTGCTCCAACGTACGGGGACCACCTCGATGATTCCCGGACCGGGCCATTTCCACCCCGTCCGGTCGGCCCATCCCGGGTACCCCGGTACCCGCTCAGTTCCCCGACAGCACCCTGACCAGGTCTTCTGCCGTACGGCAACGGTCCAGGAGCGCCTTGACGTGATTACGCGTTCCGCGAAGCGGTTCCAGGGTTGGGACCCGCTGGAGCGAGTCGCGGCCCGGCAGATCGAAGATCACCGAGTCCCAGGAGGCCGCCGCGACGTCGTCCGCGTACTGCTCCAGACACCGTCCGCGGAAGTACGCGCGGGTGTCCTCCGGAGGGGACGTACGGGCCCGCTCCACCTCGCCCTCGTCCAGCAGCCGCTTCATCCGCCCACGGGCCACCAAACGGTTGTAGAGGCCCTTCTCGGGACGTACGTCGGCGTACTGGAGGTCCACCAGGTGCAGCCGGGCGGCGTCCCAGTCCAGGCCGTCCCTGCGGCGGTAGCCCTCCATGAGCTCCCGCTTGGCGACCCAGTCCAGCTCGCCGGCCAGGCTCATGGGGTCGCTCTCCAGGCGCGTGAGCGTGTCCTCCCAGCGCAGGAGGACGTCCTTGGTCTGCTCGTCGGCGTCCGCCCCGAAGCGCTCCTCCACGTACTTGCGGGCCAGCTCGAAGTACTCCATCTGGAGCTGCACCGCGGTGAGCGTCCGCCCGCTGCGCAGCGTGACGAGCCGCTTCAGGGACGGATCGTGCGACACCTGGTGCAGCGTCCGCACCGGCTGGTCCACCGCCAGGTCGACCGCGATGAACCCGTCCTCGATCATGGACAGCACCAGCGCGGTCGTACCCAGCTTCAGATAGGTCGAGATCTCCGACAGGTTGGCGTCGCCGATGATCACATGGAGCCGCCGGTACTTCTCCGCGTCGGCGTGCGGTTCGTCCCGGGTGTTGATGATCGGGCGCTTCAGGGTGGTCTCGAGGCCCACCTCGACCTCGAAGTAGTCCGCGCGCTGGGTGAGCTGGAAGCCGTGCTCGTGCCCGTCCTGGCCGATGCCGACGCGGCCCGCGCCGGTGAAGACCTGCCGGGAGACGAAGAACGGCGTCAGGTGGCGCACGATGTCCGAGAAGGGGGTCTCCCGCTTCATCAGGTAGTTCTCGTGCGTCCCGTAGGAGGCGCCCTTGTTGTCGGTGTTGTTCTTGTAGAGGTGGATCGGCTGGGCGCCGGGCAGCTGCGCGGCCCGTTCCGCGGCCTCCGCCATGATCCGCTCACCGGCCTTGTCCCAGAGCACGGCGTCGCGCGGATTGGTGACCTCGGGGGCGCTGTACTCCGGGTGGGCGTGGTCGACGTAGAGCCGTGCGCCGTTGGTCAGGATGACGTTGGCCAGGCCGATGTCCTCGTCGGTGAGCTGGCTGGCGTCGGCGACCTCACGGGCGAGGTCGAAGCCTCGCGCGTCCCGCAGCGGGTTCTCCTCCTCGAAGTCCCAGCGGGCCCGGCGGGCCCGGTGCATCGCCGCCGCGTAGGCGTTCACGATCTGGGACGAGGTGAGCATGGCATTGGCGTTGGGGTGGCCGGGCACGGAAATCCCGTACTCCGTCTCGATGCCCATTACTCGCCGTACGGTCATGCGGCCCTCCTTGCCCGGCGGCGTCCCCGGTCGGGGGCGCTGCTGTACCGCTGGCGCTCCGGTGCGTGTGCGGTGCCCGTCCCCGCACTGCGCGACTCGGCGGTACGGACGAGCCTAGAACGCCTTCGCCCTGGTGGGGAGATCATTTGCGTCATTGCTGTGCTCCAGCCGTGGCGCCGGAAAACAGTCGGCTGCGGGTACCCACTGAGGGCACCCGCAGCCGCCCTGGCTTTTACAGGTACTGACCGGTATTCGCCACCGTGTCGATGGAGCGTCCGGTGTCCGCGCCCTGCTTTCCGGTGATGAGCGTACGGATGTACACGATCCGCTCGCCCTTCTTTCCGGAGATGCGGGCCCAGTCGTCCGGGTTGGTGGTGTTGGGCAGGTCCTCGTTCTCCTTGAACTCGTCCACGCATGCCTGGAGCAGGTGGGAGACGCGGAGGCCCTTCTGGCTCTTCTCCAGGAAGTCCTTGATCGCCATCTTCTTGGCGCGGCCCACGATGTTCTCGATCATGGCACCGGAATTGAAGTCCTTGAAGTACAGGACTTCCTTGTCGCCATTGGCGTAGGTGACCTCCAGGAAGCGGTTCTCCTCGGATTCGGCGTACATGTGTTCCACCGCGGTCTGGATCATGCTCTGGACCGTCACGGACTTGTCGCCGCCGTGCTCGGTGAGATCGTCGCCGTGCAGCGGGAGGCGTTCGGTGAGGTACTTGCCGAAGATGTCCTTGGCCGCCTCGGCGTCCGGACGCTCGATCTTGATCTTCACGTCCAGCCGGCCGGGCCGCAGGATGGCGGGGTCGATCATGTCCTCACGGTTCGAGGCACCGATCACGACCACGTTCTGCAGGCCCTCCACGCCGTCGATCTCGGCGAGCAGCTGCGGGACGATGGTGTTCTCCACGTCCGAGCTGACACCGGAGCCACGGGTACGGAAGAGGGACTCCATCTCGTCGAAGAAGACGATGACGGGGGTACCCTCGCTGGCCTTCTCCCGGGCTCGCTGGAAGACCAGGCGGATCTGCCGCTCGGTCTCGCCGACGTACTTGTTCAGCAGCTCGGGGCCCTTGATGTTGAGGAAGAAGCTCTTGCCGGCGGCCTGGCCGGTGACCTCGGCGACCTTCTTGGCCAGCGAGTTGGCGACGGCCTTGGCGATCAGCGTCTTGCCGCATCCGGGAGGCCCGTACAGCAGCACACCCTTGGGCGGCCGCAGCTCGTGCTCCTTGAACAGGTCCGGGTAGAGGTACGGCAGCTCGACCGCGTCGCGGATGGCCTCGATCTGGCCGCCGAGGCCGCCGATCTGCTCGTAGCCGATGTCGGGCACTTCCTCGAGGACGAGCTCCTCGACCTCGCTCTTGGGGACGACCTCGTAGACGTAACCCGAGCGGGGCTCCATGAGCAGGGCGTCGCCGGGGCGGATGGTGATGTCCAGCAGCGGCTCGGCGAGCCGCACCACCCGCTCCTCGTCGGTGTGCCCGACCACCAGGGCCCGCTCGCCGTCCTCGAGGACTTCCTTGAGGGTGACGATGTCGCCGACGCGCTCGTACTTCATGGCCTCGACCACGTTGAGCGCTTCGTTGAGCATCACTTCCTGGCCGCGCCTGAGTTCCTCGAGCTCGACGCCCGGGCTCACGTTCACCCGCAGCTTGCGGCCGCCGGTGAAGATGTCGGCCGTGCCGTCCTCGTTCGCCGTGAGGAAGACTCCGAAGCCGGCGGGGGGCTGCGCGAGCCGGTCGACCTCCTCCTTGAGGGCCACGATCTGGTCGCGGGCCTCACGGAGCGTGCCCGCGAGTCGTTCGTTCTGGGCGGACACGCCGGCCAGATTGGTCTGCAGCTCGACGATCCGCTCTTCGAGAATTCTCGTGTGTCGCGGAGAGTCGGCGAGCTTACGTCGCAGGACGGCGATCTCCTGCTCAAGGTAGGCGATCTGCCCGGCCGGGTCCTCGGACCCGCGTCCCGGGCGGATGCCGCGGTTAGTGTCGTCGTCGTGGGCTGCCACGGTCCTCACCTCCTCCAAGGGGAGCTGGACGCTTCCAGACCCTACCTGGGCGGGTGTCGATTGAAACCCCTAGATCACAAAGACGGTCGGGGTGTGTCCGATCTTCACCCTTGCGCTCTCCCTCACGCCAGGGGAATACCCATCGAAGATGATTGGAACCCAGGCGAAGGTAGGGTCGAAGTGTTCAACACCCGTCGGAGCTGGCCGGATTCCCGATCGGTTCGACGCAGGAAACGGCAGGAGAGATGAGCGTGCAGCTGGAGGCCGAAGTCGTCGGCGAGGCCCTGGAGGTCTGGATCGACCAGGATCTGTGTACCGGCGACGGCATCTGCGCCCAGTACGCGCCCGAGGTGTTCGAGCTGGACATCGACGGTCTGGCCTATGTGAAGAGCCCGCAGGAGGAGTTGCTGCAGGACAAGGGGGCGACAACGCCCGTACCGCTGCCGCTCCTCACCGATGTGATCGACTCCGCGAAGGAGTGTCCGGGCGAGTGCATCCATGTCCGCCGGGTTTCGGACGGGACCGAGATGTACGGGCCGGACGCCGGGTGACGGATATGGCACGGCACGTCACGACTGTCTGATTTCTCACACTCCGGCGTGCGCGCCCCGCCGCGCGCCCGCGCGCGGGTCACACGCTCTTGGCGCCGGAGGGGGCGGACCGCACGAACGCGCCGTTCTCCCACCGCCATTTCACGTTCTCCCGCACATCGGGACAGCAACTGGGCACGTCGGCGGACGAGTAGCCGAAGAGGGTGGCGGTGACTTCGCCGTCGCGTACGGCGAAGTCGTCGACGTTGGTACGGTCCCCGGGGTCTGCCAGGGTGGCCACCACGCGCGGTGCGGTGCTGCCGGCGGCCTGGGTGACGACGTAGACACCGTCGGGCGGGGTGCCCATCGGGGAGTCGCAGTGCACCACCGCCACCGTCTCCGGTCGTCCGTCGCCGTCGAGGTCGCCGGACGCCTGTTTCTTCACCACCGTCTTCATCGGACCGCACTCGAGGGGGAACTCGACGGCCGCCGGGTCGGGCGGGACCATGTGTGCTGGCGCGCTCTTCGTCCGCGGCTCGGGGGTCTGGGCCGCGGCCCTGTCGTCGGGTCCCAGGACCGAGGACAGGGCCACGACACCGGCGAGAGCCGTGGCGGTGGCGACCCAGTGGATCGGGCGGGCATGGGTGTGGGCGAGCTCCGGGACGGCGGAAGGCTGCACTAGGAGTGTCTCCCGTGAGGGCTGTGCCGGTGGGATGGCCAGCATCGTGCCACACGTCACAGTACGGAGGGAACGGCGGGGTGCGCGGTTCGGGTGGGGGGAACCGCGGTGGGCCGCGCTCCCAGCCGGATCACCGCGTCAATGCCGAAGCGCCGTGCCGCAGTTCCGGGCGGTTGCCGGGAACTGCGGCACGGCGCCTGTGTGTTGCGGGGCCGGCGGGCCGGGTCAGCGGGCGGCGCCCCCGTCGGCGTTGGGGCCGGCGTAGTCCTCGCCGTAGGCACCCTTGGCGGGGCGGCGGCGGCGCATGGGCGGCTCGACGCCGTCGGCGAGGCGGCGGGCGGTGAGCAGGAAGCCGGTGTGGCCGATCATCCGGTGGTCCGGGCGGACGGCGAGGCCCTCGATGTGCCAGTTGCGGATCATCGTCTCCCAGGAGGTCGGCTCGTTGAAGCAGCCGATCTCGCGGATGGACTCCACGGTCCGGGCGAGCTGGGTGGTGGTGGCGACGTAGGAGCACAGGATGCCGCCGGGCACGAGTGCCTTGGAGACGGCGTCCAGGCACTCCCAGGGGGCGAGCATGTCGAGGATGACGCGGTCGACGTCGGCGTCGGAGAGGTTGTCCTGGAGGTCGCCGACGGTCAGCTGCCAGGCGGGGTGCGGACCGCCGAAGTAGCGCTCGACGTTCTGCCGGGCGATGTCGGCGAAGTCCTCGCGGCGCTCGTAGGAGTGCAGCATGCCCTGGTCGCCGATGGCGCGCAGCAGGAAGCTGCTGAGCGAGCCGGAGCCGACGCCCGCTTCCACGACGCGCGCACCGGGGAAGATGTCGGCGAAGGCGAGGATCTGGCCCGCGTCCTTCGGATAGACGACAGCCGCCCCGCGGGGCATGGACAGGACGTAGTCGGGGAGCAGGGGGCGCAGCGCGAGGTAGGCGACGTTTCCCGTGGTGCGGACAACGCTGCCCTCGGGAGCACCGATCAGTTCGTCGTGGGGGAAGGAACCCTTGTGGGTGTGGAAGTTCTTCCCGGCCTCGAGCGTGAACGTGTAGTGGCGGCCCTTGGGGTCGGTCAGCTGAACCTGGTCCCCGACCTTGAAGGGCCCGCGCCTGCGGGCGGCACCGGTCGGTTCGGACATGTGAACAGCCTACCGGTTCCCTGCGGCCGCTCCGACCGGCGGCAGGGGGCGGACCGTGGGCACCGGGTGCGCGTCCGTCGTGGCGGGGCGCGCCCTTCCCCGCGCCTCTTCGGGGCGCGGTTCAGCTGGGCCGGGCCATCGCCTTGACGAAGGCCCGCTCCACGTCGGCCGCGGACAGTACGCCGTAGATCTCGCCCGTGTCCTCGACCACGAGGTACTCCGTGGCCGGCGCCGCGCGCAGGGCGTCCAGGAGGTCCTCCCCGGCCAGCTCGGCGGAGACCCGCATGCCGTCGGTGAGGTCCTGGGCGAGCCCGCTGACCGCGACCCAGGGGCGGCGGTGTTCCGGTACGCCCACGATGGCGGCCTCGCGGACCAGGGAGAGGGGGACCCCGTCGGGGTCGACGACGACCAGGGCGCGGGCCCCGGAGGCGTTGGCGCGGCGCAGGGCCTCGGAGAGGGGGGTGTCGGTCTCGACGGGCACCGCGCGGCGGGTGAGGTTGCGGGCGCGCAGCTCCGGGAGGTGTTCGCGCAGGCGGGCCATGCGCAGGCTGTTGCCCGCGCCGGTCCAGATGATCGCGGCGAGGATGGCGGCGAGCAGGGCGTCCAGGACCGTGTCCATGCCGACGTTGTCCACGGCGTCGGAGCCGAGGGCTCCCGACTGGGTGAGCAGCGGAAGGCCGATCAGTACGGCGACGGCGAGGGCCCGGCCGACCCAGGCGGCGGCGACGGTGCCGGTCATCGGCTTGCCGCTGATCGCCCAGACGACGGCGCGGAGCATACGGCCACCGTCGAGCGGGAGACCGGGCAGCAGGTTGAAGACGGCGACGATGAGGTTGGAGATCATCAGGCCGGCCAGCAGGACGCCCGGGACACTGCTGGGGTCGACGGCCAGCAGGGCGAGGTAGAAGAGGCCCGACAGCACGAGGGAGAGCAACGGGCCGACGAAGGCCAGCACGAACTCCCGGCCGGGTGTCTCGGCCTCTTTCTCGATCTCGGAGACGCCGCCGAAGAACTGCAGCTGGATACGGCGCACCGGCAGCTTGAAGCGGAGCGCGGCGAGGGTGTGGGCGAGCTCGTGGACCAGTACGGACGCGTAGAAGGCGACCGCGAAGAACAGGGAGACCAGATAGCTGGCGGCGCCGAGCTCGGGCAGCACGCGGTCGATCTGTCCGCCGAACACCCAGGTGATGAGGATGGCGACGAGGAACCAGCTGGGCGCCACGTACACCGGCACGCCGAAGGGCCGCCCCATGAGCAGCCCGCCGCGCTGCCTCTCCCCGGGCCGCTGCGGCCCGGTCCCCTTGCCGCCGCCGTGGGCGAACGGACGGTCGGCATGATGCGGCCCGGCGGGAACGCCGTGACGTCCGCCGCTTCCCTGCCCGCCGTGCGGGGTCGCCGGCGCACCGGGGGCGGCCCCCTCGTGGCTCCCCTCACCGGGCCCGGGACGCTCCTCGGGCGCCCGGGGCGCGGGAGTCCGCCCGCCGGGGACACCGGCCCCCGTGCCCTCACCGGCGGTACCGGCTCCGGCGGACTCGCGGGAACCGCTACCGCCGGCAGGACGGTCCGATCCGGGCGCCGTGGAACTCTCGTCCGTCCCCTGAGCGCGGATTCGACCCATGGAGGCACCAGGGCCTGCGGGCCCATGAGTGCCGGCGGCGGGTCGGTCCGCCCCGGACGCGGGGGACCCGCCGTCCGCCTGCCGCGCGGAACCCTGGCCCTCGGCAGCACCGCCCTCCGCGCCCCGACCGGCGTCACCGGACCCGGCCGACGGCGCTGCGGGCCCATGAGGGCCGGTGCGGTCCGCTGCGGGGGGTGAGGGCTCCTCGTGCGGTACGGGGGCGGCAGACCCGTGGGTGGGGGTGCCGGTTTCCGTGCCCCGGACGGCGGGGCGGTCGTGACGGTCCGGCCCCGGCGCCGGGGCGTCGTCGTCGGCGGACGCGGCAGGCGGTGACGAGGGCCCGCCGGGACGGGCGCCGACGGGGGGCGTGGGGCCTTCACCGGTCTCGTGGAGGGCGTCGTCGGTGGCCGGGGCCCCGGGCCCCGTGTGGTCGGCCGACTCGTCGTTGCCGGGCGGCTGCCCGCGCCCGCCGCTTACATCCACCGGTGTCCCCTCGTTCGCTGCGTAATCCCGCGCCTGCCGGACGGGAGGTCTCGAGTCGATGGTATGCGGCGATCGCCGCTCGTTCCGCCCGGCACCCTGTCTCCTCCCCTCCTTCCCCTTCTCTCCCTTCGGTCACCCCCGCACTGTCGGTGGCGGGCCGTAAGGTCTGTGGGCATGGAGACGAGCACCGAGGGCGCGGCGCGGCCCGACAGCAGCGCGGGCACGGCCGAGGCGGCGACGGACCCCGTCGTGGTGACCGGGGCCCGGGCCGTACCGCCCGCCTCGTTGTCTCCCTCGCGGGCGAGTGACTTCATGCAGTGTCCGCTGCTGTACCGGTTCCGGGTGATCGACCGGCTGCCCGAGAAGCCGAGCGAGGCGGCGACCAGGGGCACGCTGGTACACGCGGTGCTGGAGCGCCTCTTCGACGCCCCGGCGGCCGAGCGCACCGCGCCGCGGGCGAAGGCGCTCATCCCCGGCCAGTGGGACCGGCTGCGCGAGACCCGCCCGGAGGTCCTGGAGCTGTTCGCCGACGATCCGGAGGGCGAGCGGCTGGCGCGCTGGCTGGCGCAGGCGGAGACGCTGGTCGAGCGCTGGTTCGGGCTGGAGGATCCGAGCCGCCTGGAGCCCGCCGAGCGGGAGCTGTTCGTCGAGGCCGAGCTGGAGTCCGGGCTGCGGCTGCGCGGGATCATCGACCGGGTGGACGTGGCGCCCACCGGCGAGGTGCGGATCGTCGACTACAAGACCGGCAAGGCCCCCCGCCCGGAGTACGCGGAGGGGGCGCTGTTCCAGATGAAGTTCTACGCGCTGGTGGTGTGGCGCCTCAAGCAGGTGATCCCGCGCCGGCTCCAGCTCGTGTATCTGGGCAGCGGTGATGTGCTGACCTACGACCCGGTCCTGGCCGATCTGGAGCAGGTCGAGCGCAAACTGCTCGCGCTGTGGGAGGCGATCCGGCTGGCGACCGAGACGGGCGACTGGCGTCCGCGGCCGACGAAGCTGTGCGGCTGGTGCGACCACCAGGCGCATTGCCCGGAGTTCGGCGGCACTCCCCCGCCGTATCCCCTCCCGGTGAGGGCGGCGGAGTCCGGCGGGGGCCATCAGGGCAGAATGGGGCCGGACTAGCGAAGGAGACTTACGTGGCCATCCGCGTCCTACTGGTCGACGACCAGCCGCTGCTGCGTACCGGGTTCCGGATGATTCTGGAGGCCGAGCAGGACCTCGCGGTCGTCGGCGAGGCCGGAGACGGCCTCCAGGCCCTGGACCAGGTGCGGGCTCTGCAGCCCGATGTGGTGCTGATGGACATCCGTATGCCGCGGATGGACGGGGTGGAGGCGACCCGGCAGATCACGGGACCCGAGCGGAACGGGCCGGCGAAGGTGCTGGTGCTGACGACGTTCGATCTCGACGAGTACGTGGTGGAGGCCCTGAAGGCGGGGGCCAGCGGCTTCCTGCTGAAGGACGCCCCCGCCAATGAGCTGGTGCAGGCGATCCGTGTGGTGGCCGCCGGGGAGGCGATGCTGGCACCGAGCATCACCCGCCGGCTGCTGGACAAGTACGCCACGCATCTGCCCTCCGGGGACGAACCGGTGCCGGACACGCTGCACACGCTGACCGACCGTGAGGTCGAGGTGCTGAAGCTGGTGGCCCGCGGGCTGTCCAACGCGGAGATCGCCGCCGATCTGTTCGTCAGCGAGACCACCGTGAAGACGCATGTCGGGCATGTGCTGAACAAGCTGGGTCTGCGGGACCGGGTGCAGGCGGCGGTGTACGCCTACGAGAGCGGTCTGGTGCGTCCCGGCGCGCAGTAACGCGGGCCCGTCGCGGTACGGGACGAGGGCGCCCCTCCCGACCGGGAGGGGCGCCCTCGTCGTACTGCCCGGACCGCGCCACCGGGCGGGCCGGCGCAGGCCGTCAGCCGCTGGCGCCGCGTCCGAGCTCCCACAGCTGGAGAGTCGAGGACGAGTTGAGCGCGTAGGCGGTGCCGGTAACGTTGTCGCGGGTGGCGACGTACTGCTTGCCCTGCCACAGGGGCAGCACCGGAACGTCGCGGGCAACGATGTCCTGGATCTCCGTGAGGCTGTCGGAGGCGGACAGCCGGTCGGCCTGGCGGCGCGACTCGGGGATCAGTTCCTTGATGATCTCGGGGTTGGCGTAGGGCGAGTGGAGGAAGTTGTCCTTGTCGAGGAAGGGCGCGGTGAAGGCGTCGGCGTCCGGGTAGTCGGGGAACCAGCCCATGCCGTAGACGTCGTACTTGCCCTTCTGCGCGGCGGTCTTGTACTTGCCCCAGGTCTCGCCCTTGATGTCGGTCTGGAACAGGCCGCTGTCGTTGAGCTGCTTGCTCAGCTGCTCGAACTCTTCCTTGGTGGCGGGACCGTAGTGGTCCTGGGTGTAGTGCAGGGTCACCTTCACCGGGGTGCTGACACCGGCTTCCTGCAGCAGCTTGCGGGCCTTGGCCACGCTCGGGTCGCCGTACTTGTTGAAGAAGGCGTTGGAGTGGCCGGTGACGCCGGCGGGGACCAGTGAGAACAGCGGCTGGGCCTGGGAGCCGTAGACCTTGCCGACCAGTTCGCTGCGGTCGATCACCTGGGCCATCGCCTGGCGGACGGCCTTGTCCTCCACGGACTCGGCCTCGGTGTTGAAGGCCAGGTACCGGATCTCCAGGCCGGGCGACTCGACGAGTTCGATGTCCCCGTCGACGGCGGTGCTGAGTTTCTGGATCTGCTCCGGTGACATGCTGCGGGTCATCAGGTCGATCTCACCCTTCTCGAGCGCCTCGCCCATGGCGTCCGCGTCGTCGTAGGTGATCATCTCGACCTCGTCGTTCCTCACCTCCAGCGCACCCTTGTAGAACTTGTTCTTGGTGAAGGTGGCCCGGACCATCGTCCCGTCCTCGACCGTGGCGTCGAAGGTGTACGGGCCGGAGCCGTCGAGCTCGAAGCCCTCGCGCAGTGCGCCCTTGTCGTAGTCGTCCGAGTTGACGATGCCCGCGACCGGGGTGGACAGCTTGTACGGGAAAGTGGCGTCGGCGCTGTTGAGGTGGAAGATCACCTCGCGGTCACCCTGCGTCTCGACGGTGTCGATGGTCGACAGCAGCGCGTAGACGTAGCTGTCGCCCTCGATGGCGAGCGCGCGATCGATCGAGAACTTCACGTCCTCCGCGGTGATCGCGTCGCCGTTCGCGAATTTCAGGCCGTCACGCAGGGTGCAGCTGTACCGCTGGTTGCCCGCGTCGGTGAACCCGCACGTCTCGGCGGCCTCGGGCACCGGCTCGCCGTCGCCCCGGGGCTGGACCATCAGGGTCTGCACGGTCTGCCGCAGGATGTTCCAGGTACCGACATCGTAGGCCCAGGCCGGGTCGAGGGGCGCGGGACCGTCCTCCTTGGACGCCGTGAACCGGTCCGTGGTGCCCACGACGATCGTGCCGCCGCTGCCACTCCCGCCGTCACCGTCGCCGCAGGCGGCGAGCGCCGGGGCGAGCAGGCCCATCGCGGCCGCCAGCACCAAAGTCTTACGGTTCATGCTCGAGTTTCTCCAGGACTGTCGACTCCGTGTATCCGGCATGTGGGGTTGTTGCAGCGGATCACAAGGATGGGGCGAGGTTTTCTCGCGACGACATTAGTCCGCGCCCGCAGAGGGGTTCGCGGCGGCTGGAGTTGACCGCCCATCACGCAGTGGAACCAGGTGTGAACGGATCCGCGACGGTGTCCGGGGAAGGATTGGTGCAGCTTCCCATCAATCGGGACACAAGGACGCACCGGCGATGCCCGAAATAGGACGGAGAGCACACCCGGACATCGTTGTCGAGACCCCTCCCTGTGGTGAACCTCACAGGTGAATGGAGTCATCGGGGGCCGCTGTGCGGCAGCCGTCAACCGGAGCGAATTCTTTCGATACCGACCCGTCATCGGGGAACCGAGTGGCACCAATTCCGTTCGACGGGCCGCCGTACGCTAAGTGAACGCCTAGCGCATTCCCGTCATCAAACCCCGCAGGAATGTCAGGTCCACGACTTCCAGGGAGGGGACGACCGTCCGCCGGGCGGCCGACGTGATCGGCCCCACCGAGGGCACCGCGACGACGTGGCAGCCCGCCGCCTCGGCGGCGGTCACGCCCGTCACGGTGTCCTCGACGACGGCGCACCGCAAGGGGTCCACACCGAGTCCGGCGGCCGCCGCGAGATACGGGTCGGGGTGCGGCTTGGTGCGTGGCACCTCGTCACCCGCGACCGACAGCGTGAAGTGCTGCGCGCCCAGCGTGGTCAGCACCCGGTCGATGATGCGCCGGTGGGAGGCGGAGACGAGCGCCGTGGGAATCTCGTACTCGGACAGCTCGGCGAGCAGCCGCGCGGCGCCCGGCATCAGCGGGAGGGCACGGTCGATGCGGTCCTCGAACCCGTCGTTGAGCAGCACCGTCAGGTCGGCGAGCGGGATGTCCGCACCCGTCGCCTCGATCAGGAACCCCGCACTGCGGGTCATGGGACCGCCCACCACCACATGGCGCCAGGAGTCGTCGAGGGTGTGGCCGAGGGAGGCGAAGACCTCGACCTCGACGTCCCACCAGAAGCCCTCGGTGTCCACCAGGGTGCCGTCCATGTCGAGAAGGACGGCCTGGAGGGCCGAGCCTTCGGCCGTAAGGGTTCCGAGCGCGGGGACCGTACTGGTCATCCACATACCTCCTTGAGGGACGATCAGGCCGGTTCCCACGAGGGGAACCGGCCTGCGGTGGACCGACAAGTGTACGCCGGGCGGGCCCGTGACGCCTGATACGACACGTGCGACCGTCCGCGGGGGCCTCAGCGGGCGCCCGCGCGCTCGTTGCTCAACGGGCGTTGAAGTACTTGGCCTCCGGGTGGTGGATCACGATGGCGTCCGTGGACTGCTCGGGGTGCAGCTGGAACTCCTCGGAGAGCTGGACGCCGATGCGTTCCGGCTGGAGCAGATCGGCGATCTTGGCGCGGTCCTCGAGGTCCGGGCAGGCGCCGTAGCCCAGGGAGAAGCGGGCGCCCCGGTACTTCAGGGCGAACATGTCCTCCATCGCGGCCGGGTCCTCACCCGCGAAGCCCAGTTCGGAGCGCACGCGCGCGTGCCAGTACTCGGCGAGGGCTTCGGCCAGCTGCACGGACAGCCCATGCAGCTCCAGATAGTCGCGGTAGGCGTTGGCCTCGAACATCCGCGCGGTCTCCGCACTGATGCGCGAGCCGACGGTGACCACCTGGAACCCCACGACGTCGGTCTCGCCGGACTCCTCCGGGCGGAAGAAGTCCGCCAGGCACAGCCGGCGGCCGCGGCGCTGGCGCGGGAAGGTGAAGCGGGTGCGCTCGTTGCCCTGCTCGTCCAGGACGATCAGGTCGTCGTCCTTGGAGACACACGGGAAGTAGCCGTAGACCACGGCCGCCTCCAGCAGGTTGTCCGTCTGGAGACGGTCCAGCAGCCCGCGCAGGCGCGGCCGGCCCTCGGTTTCGACCAGCTCCTCGTAGGTCGGTCCGTCGCCGCTACGGGCCTGCTTGAGACCCCACTGGCCCTTGAACAGGGCACCCTCGTCGAGCCAGCTCGCGTACTCCTTGAGCTGGATGCCCTTGATCACGCGGGTGCCCCAGAAGGGCGGGGCGGGGAGCGGGTTGTCGGTGGCGACGTCGGAGCGCACATGCCCTTCCTCGGGGCGCTCCTCGATCTCCACGGTGGCCGCGCGGACCCGGCGCTGCCTGAGTTCGGGCAGCTGGACGCCGGGGACTCCGCGCTTGACGCCGATGAGGGCGTCCATCAGGCGCAGGCCTTCGAAGGCGTCGCGGGCGTAGCGGACCTCGCCACGGTAGATCTCGTGGAGGTCCTGTTCGACGTAGGCGCGGGTCAGCGCCGCGCCGCCGAGGATGACGGGGTAGTCGGCCGCGAGTCCGCGCTGGTTGAGCTCCTCGAGGTTCTCCTTCATGATCACGGTGGACTTGACCAGCAGACCGGACATGCCGATGACGTCGGCCTTGTGCTGCTCGGCGGCCTCCAGGATCGCGGAGACGGGCTGCTTGATGCCCAGGTTGACCACGTTGTAGCCGTTGTTCGTCAGGATGATGTCGACCAGGTTCTTGCCGATGTCGTGCACATCGCCGCGGACGGTGGCCAGCACGATGGTGCCCTTGCCCGCCTCGTCGGTCTTCTCCATGTGCGGCTCCAGATGCGCCACCGCGGTCTTCATCACCTCGGCGGACTGGAGGACGAACGGCAACTGCATCTGGCCGGAGCCGAACAGCTCACCGACCACCTTCATGCCGTCCAGCAGCGTGTCGTTGACGATCGCCAGGGCCGGACGTTCGGTGAGGGCCTCGTCCAGGTCGGCCTCCAGGCCATTGCGCTCGCCGTCGATGATCCGGCGCTTGAGCCGCTCCTCCAGCGGCAGCGCGGCCAGCTCCTCGGCCCTGCCGGCCTTGAGCGACTTGGCGGTGGCGCCCTCGAACAGTTGCATGAGCTTCTGCAGCGGGTCGTAGCCCTCACGACGCCGGTCGTGGATGAGGTCCAGGGCGGTGGTGACCTCCTCCTCGCTGAACCGCGCGATCGGAAGGATCTTCGACGCGTGCACGATCGCCGAGTCCAGGCCGGCCTTGACGCACTCGTCCAGGAACACCGAGTTCAGCAGGATCCGGGCGGCCGGGTTCAGACCGAAGGAGATGTTCGACAGGCCGAGGGTCGTCTGCACCGCGGGGTGGCGCTCCTTCAGCAGGCGGATGCCCTCGATGGTCGCCAGACCGTCCTTGCGGGACTCTTCCTGACCGGTGCAGATGGTGAAGGTGAGGCAGTCGATGAGGATGTCCTCCTCCCGGATGCCCCAGTTGCCGGTCAGGTCGTCGATCAGCCGCTCGGCGATCTCCACCTTCTTCTCGGCGGTACGGGCCTGCCCCTCCTCGTCGATGGTCAGCGCGATCAGCGCGGCCCCGTGCTCGCGTGCCAGCTGCGTCACCCGCGCGAACCGCGACTCGGGTCCCGCGCCGTCCTCGTAGTTCACCGAGTTGATCACCGCGCGGCCGCCGAGCTTCTCCAGCCCCGCCCGGATCACGTCCACCTCGGTGGAGTCCAGCACGATCGGCAGGGTGGAAGCGGTGGCGAAGCGCCCCGCCAGCTCCTCCATGTCGGCCACGCCGTCCCGGCCGACGTAGTCGACGCACAGGTCGAGCATGTGCGCGCCCTCGCGGATCTGCTCGCGGGCCAGCTCCACGCAGTTGTCCCAGCGGCCCTCCAGCATCGCCTCACGGAACTTCTTCGACCCGTTGGCGTTCGTCCGCTCACCGATCGCCAGGTACGAGGTGTCCTGCCGGAAGGGGACCGTCTGGTAGAGGGACGCGGCGCCCGGCTCCGGGCGCGGGTCGCGCTCCGCCGGGGCCAGACCGTTCACCCGCTCGACGAGCCGGCTCAGGTGTTCGGGCGTCGTACCGCAACAGCCGCCCACCAGGGACAGGCCGTAGTCACGTACGAAGGTCTCCTGTGCGTCCGCCAGCTCCGCCGGGGACAGCGGGTAGCGCGCGCCGTCCTTGGTCAGCTCGGGCAGACCCGCGTTCGGCATGCACGACAGCCGGATCCTGGAGTGGCGGGACAGATAGCGCAGGTGCTCGCTCATCTCGGCCGGCCCGGTCGCGCAGTTCAGGCCGATCATGTCGACGCCGAGCGGCTCCAGCGCGGTCAGCGCGGCGCCGATCTCCGAGCCGAGCAGCATGGTGCCCGTCGTCTCCACCGTGACCGACACGATCAGCGGGACCTCGAAGCCCGCGGTCTCCATCGCGCGGCGGGCGGCGACGACGGACGCCTTGGTCTGCAGCAGATCCTGGGTCGTCTCCACCAGGAGCGCGTCCGCGCCGCCCGCGAGCAGGCCTTCGGCGTTCTGCTGGTAGGCGTCGCGGATGGCCGCGAACGTGGTGTGGCCGAGGGTGGGCAGCTTGGTGCCCGGTCCCATCGAGCCCAGGACCCAGCGGGGCCGGCCGTCCCGCGCGGCGAACTCGTCCGCCGCCTCACGGGCGATCCGGGCACCCGCCTCGGACAGTTCGGTGACGCGGTCGGGGATGTCGTACTCGCCCAGGGCGGTGAGGTTGGCGCCGAAGGTGTTGGTCTCGACGCAGTCGACCCCGGCGGCGAAGTACTCGGAATGGACCGAACGGACGATGTCCGGGCGGGTCAGGTTCAGGATCTCGTTGCAGCCCTCGAGGTTCTGGAAGTCCTCGAGGGTGGGGTCCTGGGCCTGGAGCATGGTGCCCATCGCTCCGTCGGCGACCACCACGCGGGTGGCGAACGCCTCACGGAGAGCGGACGCACGGGTCCGGCTGTCGGCGGTAGGGGTCAGCGGCAACGAGGCCATGAACAGGGCTCCCTCAGGTGCGACGGCTGTCGGCTTTGCGGCTGTCCGGAAAGCGTTTGTTCGCGCTTCCCGGCGGGGCGCACGCCGTCAGGGTATCCGGGACCGCGCCCCGATGTTCAGGACGTCCACGGGGCGGACGATGATGGCCGGGACACGCCGTACGGAGCAGGAGTTGCGTACCGATCACCGTCGACCATTGGCGAGAGGTCGGCATGGGCCGGTAGTGTTCGGCATTGTCGAACGGCGGCAGTGGACGTCGCGAGCGGCGGTCTAAGGGGATGGAGGCAGTACGGCGATGGCACGGAACATCCAGTCGCTCGAACGGGCGGCGGCGATGCTGCGGCTGCTCGCGGGCGGCGAGCGCCGGCTCGGCCTGTCGGACATCGCCTCGTCGCTGGGCCTCGCCAAGGGCACCGCACACGGCATCCTGCGCACCCTCCAGCAGGAGGGTTTCGTCGAACAGGACGACGCTTCCGGGCGCTACCAGCTGGGCGCCGAGCTGCTGCGCCTGGGCACCACCTACCTCGATGTGCACGAACTGCGGGCGCGCGCCCTGGTGTGGACGGACGACCTGGCCCGGTCCAGCGGCGAGAGCGTCTACCTGGGGGTGCTGCACCAGCACGGCGTCCTGATCGTGCATCACGTCTTCCGGCCCGACGACAGCCGGCAGGTCCTGGAGATCGGGGCCATGCAGCCGCTGCACTCCACGGCCCTGGGCAAGGTCCTGTCCGCCTACGACCCGGTGGCCCACAGCGAGGCCATGGAGGCGGACCGCAAGGCCTTCACCGAGCGCACCGTGTGCGATCTCGACGCCTTCGAGCACATCCTCGACCTCACGCGCGCGCGTGGTTACGCGGCGGACGTGGAGGAGACCTGGGAGGGCGTCGCCTCCCTCGCCGCCCCCATCCACGACCGGCGCCGCATGCCGGTGGGCGCGGTCGGCATCGCGGGGGCGGTGGAGCGGCTGCGCCGGGACGGTGAGATGCGGCCCGAGCTGATCGCGGCGGTACGCGACTGCGCCCGCGCGGTGTCGCGGGATCTGGGCGCCGCGCGGTTCTGAGCGGCACCAGCAACGAGAACCGGGATGCCGGACGGCATCCCGGGCACAGGCATGCCCAGGGGCCGCGCACCGGGAACGGGCCCCGGAACCGTCATGGAGATCGACAACTCGGGGCAGTCAATAACGATCGCGCTTCCGGCAACCAAACCCTTGACGCATCCGGGGCGCCGGGCAAGACTCCCGTCCATCGGTCGGCATTGCCGAACAGTAACCGGCAAACGCGTTAGAGTGTGACAACGCCAAGGGCCGGCATCGCTCTCACCCCCTGAGGGCGCCGATCCCCGGTGGGACCCGGGGATCGGCACCCTGGACGAAGGACAAAGGAGTCGCGGGTGTCCAGCTCCGACATCTTCATCGGCGAGACCATCGGTACCGCCATACTCATCCTGCTCGGCGGCGGCGTGTGCGCCGCCGTGACGCTCAAGGCCTCCAAGGCCCGTAACGCCGGCTGGCTCGCCATCGCCTTCGGGTGGGGCTTCGCCGTCATGACGGCTGTGTACATAGCGGGACCCCTTTCCGGGGCCCACCTCAACCCGGCCGTGACCGTGGCCCTCGCCATCAAGGACGGCGAGTGGAGCAACGTTCCGGTCTACTTCGCCGGAGAGTTCCTCGGCGCGATGCTCGGTGCGACGCTGGTCTGGATCGCCTACTACGGCCAGTTCCAGGCCCACCTCACCGACAAGGAGATCGTCGGCGGTCCGGGCGCACAGGCCACCGCCGCCAAGTCGGTCGAGGCCCAGGAGCAGGGCGCGGGCCCCGTGCTCGGCATCTTCTCCACCGGTCCGGAGATCCGGCACACGGTGCAGAACCTCGCCACGGAGATCGTCGGCACCGTCGTCCTGCTGCTCGCCGTGCTCACCCAGGGCCTGAACGACGCGGGCAACGGCCTCGGTGTACTGGGCGGCCTGATCACGGCGCTCGTGGTCGTCTCGATCGGTCTGTCGCTGGGCGGCCCGACCGGTTACGCGATCAACCCGGCCCGTGACC
Source organism: Streptomyces sp. NPDC086080 (assembly GCF_044540255.1). NCBI lineage: Bacteria > Bacillati > Actinomycetota > Actinomycetes > Kitasatosporales > Streptomycetaceae > Streptomyces > Streptomyces sp. NPDC086080. The sequence goes on along the minus strand of NZ_JBITRU010000001.1, from coordinate 159,038 downwards.
TCGGTCCGCGCATCGTCCACGCCCTGCTGCCGCTGCCCAACAAGGGCGGCTCGGACTGGTCCTACGCCTGGATCCCGGTGGTCGGTCCGCTGATCGGCGGTGCCCTCGCGGCCGGAATCTACAACGTCGCCTTCGCCTAGGCGACCACATCGCCCCGAAGCGCGAATCTTGTAGTAGCGCCGCACACCCAGCCCCGTAATCAAGGACAACCAGGAGCACACAGTGACCGACGCCCACACCGCCGGCATCGCCTCCCACGGCCACGGGCCGTTCATCGCCGCCATCGACCAGGGCACCACCTCGTCCCGCTGCATCGTGTTCGACCGCGACGGCCGCATCGTCTCCGTCGACCAGAAGGAGCACGAGCAGATCTTCCCCAAGCCGGGCTGGGTCGAGCACGACGCCACGGAGATCTGGACCAACGTCCAGGAGGTCGTCGCCGGAGCCATCGAGAAGGCCGGCATCACCCGCGCGGACATCAAGGCCATCGGCATCACCAACCAGCGCGAGACCACCGTGCTGTGGGACAAGAACACCGGTGAGCCCGTCCACAACGCCATCGTCTGGCAGGACACCCGCACCGACGCCCTGTGCCGCGAGCTCGGCCGCAACGTCGGCCAGGACCGCTTCCGCCGCGAGACCGGCCTTCCCCTCGCCTCCTACTTCGCCGGGCCCAAGGCCCGGTGGCTGCTCGACAACGTCGACGGTCTGAAGGAGCGGGCCGAGGCGGGCGACATCCTCTTCGGCACCATGGACACCTGGGTCATCTGGAACCTGACCGGAGGCGTCGACGGCGGCCACCACGTCACCGACGTCACCAACGCGTCCCGCACCATGCTGATGAACCTGCACACCATGCGGTGGGACGAGAAGATCGCCGAGTCCATCGGCGTCCCGCTGGCGATGCTGCCGGAGATCCGCTCCTCCGCCGAGGTCTACGGCGAGATCACCGGCGGCAAGCTGGGCGACCTGCTCGGCGGCATCCCGGTCGCCTCCGCGCTCGGCGACCAGCAGGCGGCCCTGTTCGGCCAGACCTGTTTCTCCGAGGGTGAGACCAAGTCCACCTACGGCACCGGCACCTTCATGGTGATGAACACCGGCGACAAGATCATCAATTCCTACAGCGGCCTGCTCACCACGGTCGGCTACAAGATCGGCGACCAGGACACGGTCTACGCCCTGGAGGGGTCGATCGCCGTCACCGGTTCGCTGGTGCAGTGGATGCGCGACCAGATGGGCCTGATCTCCACCGCCGCCGAGATCGAGACCCTCGCCCTGTCGGTCGAGGACAACGGCGGCGCCTACTTCGTGCCGGCCTTCTCCGGTCTGTTCGCCCCGTACTGGCGCTCCGACGCCCGCGGTGTGATCGCCGGACTGACCCGGTACGTCACCAAGGCGCACCTCGCGCGCGCCGTACTGGAGGCCACCGCCTGGCAGACGCGGGAGATCGCGGACGCCATGACGAAGGACTCCGGTGTGGAGCTCACCGCCCTCAAAGTCGACGGCGGCATGACCTCCAACAACCTGCTGATGCAGACGCTCTCGGACTTCCTGGACGCCCCCGTGGTGCGTCCGATGGTCGCCGAGACCACCTGCCTCGGCGCCGCCTACGCCGCCGGCCTCGCCGTCGGCTTCTGGAACAGCACCGACGACCTGCGCGCCAACTGGCGGCGGGCCGCCGAGTGGACCCCCCGCATGGACGCGGAGACCCGCGACCGTGAGTACAAGAGCTGGCTCAAGGCCGTCGAGCGGACCATGGGCTGGCTCGAGGACGAGGAGTAAGAACCGTCATGACCACCCAGTCCACCCTGCAGTCCGTGCCTGCCCTGGGGACGCGCCCGGCGTCCGGCTCGAACCCGAGCCGTGCCGAGACCCGGGAGCAGCTCTCCAAGGCGTCGTACGACCTTCTCGTGATCGGCGGCGGCATCCTGGGCATCTCCACCGCCTGGCACGCCGCGCAGTCCGGCCTCAGGGTGGCCCTGGTGGACGCCGGTGACTTCGCCGGCGCCACCTCCTCCGCCTCCTCCAAGCTGCTCCACGGCGGTCTGCGCTACCTGCAGACCGGTGCGGTGAGGCTGGTGGCGGAGAACCACTTCGAGCGCCGTGCGGTCTCCCGCCAGGTGGCCCCCCACCTGGCGAACCCGCTCACCTTCTACCTCCCCGTGTACAAGGGCGGGCCGCACGGCGCGGCGAAGCTCGGCGCCGGCGTCTTCGCCTACTCGGCGCTGTCCGCCTTCGGCGACGGCGTCGGGCACCTGCTCTCGCCGGCCAAGGCGGCGCAGGACGTGCCGGAGCTGCGCACCGACAACCTCAAGGCCGTGGCCGTGTACGGCGACGACCAGATGAACGACGCGCGCATGGCGCTGATGACGGTCCGCGCGGCGGCCGAGTCGGGCGCGGTCGTCCTCAACCACGCCGAGGTGACGGGCCTGCGGTTCACCAGGGGCCGGGTCACCGGCGCCGAGCTGCGCGACCGTCTCTCCGGCGACGAGTTCGGCGTCAGCGCCCGGCTCGTACTGAACGCGACCGGTCCCTGGGTCGACCACCTGCGCCGTATGGAGGACCCCGGTGCCGCGCCGTCCATCCGGCTGTCGAAGGGCGCGCACCTGGTCCTGAAGCGGACCTCCCCGTGGAGGGCCGCGCTGGCCACGCCGATCGACAAGTACCGGATCACCTTCGCCCTCCCCTGGGAGGACATGCTGCTGCTCGGCACGACCGACGAGGAGTTCGAGGGCGACCCGGCGGATGTCGCGGTCACCGAGAAGGACACCGCGCAGATACTCGACGAGGCCGCGTTCTCCATCCGCGACCAGCAGCTCGACCGCGATCTGATCACGTACGCCTTCGCCGGTCTGCGGGTGCTGCCGGGCGGTCCCGGGGACACGGCAAAGGCCAAGCGGGAGACGGTCGTCACCGAGGGCCGGGGCGGCATGCTGTCCGTCGCGGGCGGCAAGTGGACCACGTTCCGCCACATCGGCCGCACGGTGATGCAGAAGCTCCAGGCGCTGCCCGGCCACCCGCTGGGCGAGAACCACGAACCGGTCTCGTCACTGCCCAGGAAGCTGCCCCTGCCGGGTGTGGCCAACCCCCGCGCGGTGGCCCACCGGCTGCTGGTGGACGGGCCGGCGCCCGGCCCGCGCATGGCGGCGGACACCGCCCGGCACCTCGCCACCCACTACGGGTCGCTGGCCTTCGACATCGCCCGCCTGGCGAACGAGGACCCGGCGCTGGCCCGGCGCGTCCACCCGGACGCCCCGGAGATCTGGGCGCAGGTCGTCTGGGCCCGGGACCACGAGTGGGCCGAGACGGCGGACGACGTACTGCGGCGCCGTACCACGCTGACGATCCGGGGCCTGGCCACGGACGAGGTCCGCGCGAACGTCCAGGACCTGCTCGACAAGAAGTGACCGCGCCCCTCCCCGGGGAGAGGCCTCCCGGAGCGGCGCTCCGGGAGGCCCTGTGCCCTCGGCACCGGCCGGGTCCGGACCTCCCCGCAGGAGCATCACGCGGGCGGAGTCCATGTCCCTGGGGAGACGGCTCCGCACGCGGTGCGGCTGGAGATGCGTTCGGACGGCGGACGTGCGTGCCTGGCTCCCGCTCCGCACCTGGCGCGGTCCTCGCCCGTGGGCATCTCCACCGTCCGGCACGCCGCGCGGCATGCGTTCACATCCTTCCCGGCGTCACATCGCCGAGCACGGGATGCGATTGGCTCCGGAAGCCGGAAGTGATCCGCGCCCTGCGCACCGGGTGCCCGCGGATCGCGCAGGGGTGTTTCCCCGTGCGCGACGGGGCAGTGATGGGGGCACTCCCCCGGTTGAAGGGGGCTGCGGGCGCCCTCCGGGCACGCCGTAAGGTTGGGGCGTACGCGAGGGCACGTCGGAAGGAGGCGCTGGGTGATCGAGCTCGAGGGGGTTCCCGAGCTGGTCGACCCGGTCATGGTGGCCGCGTTCGAGGGCTGGAACGATGCCGGTGACGCAGCCTCCACGGCGGTCGCGCATCTGGACAGGGAGTGGAAGGGCGAGGTGTTCGCGGCGCTGGACGCCGAGGACTACTACGACTTCCAGGTGAACCGCCCCACGGTGTTCATGGACGGCGGTGTCCGCAAGATCACCTGGCCGACGACGCGGCTGTCGGTGGTCAGGGTCGGCGGCGACACACCACGGGATCTGGTGCTGGTCCGCGGCATCGAACCGTCCATGCGGTGGCGTTCCTTCTGCAACGAGATCCTCGGCTTCGCGCACGAACTCGGGGTGGAACTCGTGGTCGTCCTCGGCGCGTTGCTCGGGGACACGCCGCACACCCGTCCGGTCCCGATCAGCGGCACGACGTCCGATGCGGACCTGGCCCGCCGCATGGATTTGGAGGAGACCAAGTACGAGGGTCCCACGGGCATCGTCGGCATCCTCCAGGAGGCGTGCACCCACGCCGGCGTGCCCGCGGTGTCGCTGTGGGCGGCGGTCCCCCACTACGTGTCGCAGCCGCCGAACCCGAAGGCCACCCTGGCTCTGCTCAACCGGCTGGAGGACCTGATCGACGTGCGGATCCCGCTGGGTGAACTCCCCGAGGACGCACGCGCCTGGCAGGTCGGGGTGGACCAACTGGCCGCGGAGGACACCGAGGTGGCGGAGTACGTCCAGTCACTGGAGGAGGCCCGGGACACCGCCGAACTGCCGGAGGCGTCCGGCGAGGCCATCGCCCGCGAGTTCGAGCGCTATCTGCGGCGCCGTGACGGGGCGTCGGGCCCGCCCGGCGGACATGCGACGGCGGACGGTTCGGACGCTCCGCCGTACCGGCGGGACACCCCGGGCGGCCGCTCCCGGCCGCCGAAGCCGCCGAAGCCGGGGGCGGACACGGACTCGGACGGCGAGGAGTCGTCGGAGGACTGAGCCGGGTCGGCCGGACACGGCAAGGGCGCCTCACCCCGCGCGGGGTGAGGCGCCCTTGCCGTGTCCGGCCGGTCTCTAGAGCGCCACGCCGAGCAGTGCGTCCACCGCACGGGAGACGACGCCGGGCGCGCCGGTGTCGGTACCTCCGCTCTCCTCCTGGAGCAGGGTCCAGCGGTCCACGGCGGCCAGCGCGGCCGGGGCGTCCAGGTCGGCCGCCAGGGCGTCGCGGATCTCCTCGACCAGCGCGTCGGCGGGCGGTCCGTCGGGGCGGGAGACGGCGGCGCGCCAGTGTTCCAGGCGGGTCACCGCGTCCTGGAGGACCTGGTCGGTCCACTCCCAGTCGGCGCGGTAGTGGTGGGCCAGCAGCGCCAGCCGGATCGCCCCCGGGTCCACACCGTCGCGCCGGAGCGCGGACACGAAGACCAGGTTGCCCTTGGACTTGGACATCTTCTCGCCGTGCAGGGCCACCATGCCGGCATGGACGTACGCCTTGGCCATGGGGAACTCGCCGGTGAGCACCTGGGCGTGGGAGGCGCCCATCTCGTGGTGCGGGAAGACCAGGTCGGAACCCCCGCCCTGGACGTCGAAGCCCATGCCGAGATGGTCGAGGGCGATCGCCACGCACTCGATGTGCCAGCCGGGGCGGCCCCGGCCGAGCGATCCGCCGTCCCAGCTCGGCTCGCCCTCACGGGCGGCCATCCAGAGCATCGGATCGACCGGATTCTTCTTTCCCGGACGCTCCGGGTCGCCGCCGCGTTCGGCGGACAGCAGCCGCATGGCTGCCGCGTCGAGGTTCGAGACCTGGCCGAAGTGGGGGTCGGACTCGACGGAGAAGTAGATGTCGCCATCGATCTCGTAGGTCGCGCCGAGTTCGCGCAGCCGTTCGACCAGGGGAACGATGCCGGGTATCGCTTCCACCGCGCCTATGTAATGCCGCGGCGGCAGCATGCGCAGGGCCGTCATGTCCTCACGGAACAGGGCGGTCTCCCGCTCGGCGAGCACGGCCCAGTCGAGGCCGTCCCGGTCGGCCCGCTCCAGCAGCGGGTCGTCGACGTCCGTGACGTTCTGGACGTAGTGAACCTGCCGCTTGGTGTCGAGCCACACGCGCTGCACGAGGTCGAAGGCGTTGTAGGTCGCCGCGTGACCGATGTGGGTGGCGTCGTAGGGGGTGATGCCGCAGACGTAGATACGGGCGACGGGACCGGGGTCCAGGGCGATCGGGCCCCCGGTCGCGGTGTCGTGGATCCTCAGGTCGCGGCCCTGACCGGGCAGGGCGGGGACCTCGGAAGCGGGCCAGGCATGCATGTCACGAGCGTAACCGGACCGGAGTTCCGGATACGAACCGGAGGAGGCCGGACGACCGAGAAGGCGCTCTTGCGCGGCCCCGCGCGGTGTGTCTCCGTCCGTGCGTGTGCGGCGGATCACGCGGTGCGGCACGCGGTTGCGGCACGCGGTGCGGCACACAGTGCGGCACACGGTTGCGGCACGCGGTTGCGGCACGCAGTGCGGCATCCGCCGGAGCACGCGGTGGGGCACACACTGGAGCAACGCGGTGGAGCACGCGCGGTGGAGCACGCGCGGTGGAGCACGCGCGGTGGAGCACCCGCGGTGGAGCACCCGCGGTGGTCAGACCGGCGGCCAGGGGATGGCCGGCCAGTCGGTGCCCGGCTGCGGGTGGACGCCCGTGGCGAGCAGGGACGCGACGCGGGCGCGCGTGGCGTCGATCTCCGCGGGGGTGATCAAGGGGGTCAGAGCGGCGGTGAGGGAGCCGTTGGCCGTGAGGGCGCTTCTCATGGCCTCGAGGACGTCGAGGGCTTCCGGGGTCAGGGGCTCCCCCGCCCAGCCCCACAGCAGCGTGCGCAGCTTGTCCTCGGTGTTGAACGCGACCCCGTGGTCGATGCCGTACAGCCGTCCGTCCTCCGTGGGCAGCAGATGCCCGCCCTTGCGGTCGGCGTTGTTGATCACCGCGTCGAACACGGCCAGCCGGCGCAGCCGCTCGTCGTCGGCGTGCACGAGCAGCGCGGTGCGGCCCTCACCGGCGTCCGCGAATCCGATCGCCTTCCAGCCCGGCCCGGGCTCCTCGGCGTCCACCAGGGCGAGGAGCTCCGCGCCCGGAGCGGTCTCGATCCACAGCTGGCACATGCCCTCGCCGTACGGTCCGTCCCGCAGCACGGTGGGCGGTACGAGCCCCCAGCCGGCCGCCTGGGACACCTCGTACGCGGCGACCTCGCGCCCGGCGAGCGTCCCGTCGGGGAAGTCCCACAGGGGCCGCTCCCCGGCGACCGGCTTGTAGACACAGGCCGCCTCGCGTCCCTCGTGGGTGACGGTGCAGTACAACGCCGCGTTCGACGCCTCACGGATACGTCCGCGCACCGTCAGCTCGCCCTGGGCGAGCAGCACGGCGGCGGCCGGGTCGACGGTCGTCACGCTCCGCGGCGGTATCCGTTCTGGCGCGGACATACGTGTCCCTCCGGATCGAGCGGGAGACTGCACAGCGGACACGGCGGCCGCCCCGCGTTGACGACGTCCAGGGCGCGCTTGGCGAAGGCTCGCGCCTGCGCGCCGGTGAGGCGGACGCGGAGCATCGGGGGCCCGTTCTCCTCGTCCTGCAGCAGCCGCTCCTCGGCCTCGGCGAGGTCCTCCTCGGAGTCGGCGTCCAGCTCCACGAGTGCCTGCGCCTCGACGATCATGCGCTCGTCCTCGCCGTCCCAGGCGAGTGCCATGGTGCCGACCCGGAACTCCTCCTCGACGGGAGCGTCCAGCGGGGCGGTGTCGGCGACCTCGGTCGGCGGCACGGCCGGCACCGGGGCACTGCCTCCGCTACGGCGTACGACCTCGTCGAGCAGTTCTTCCATGCGCTCGGCGAGCGCGGCGACCTGGGTCTTCTCCAGGGCCACGCTGGTCACCCGGGAGCCGGCGGAGGCCTGGAGGAAGAACGTACGGCGCCCTGGCAGTCCGACCGTACCGGCCACAAAACGTTCCGGCTGGTCGTAGAGGAACACCTGACGGGACACGTCCTGTCTCCATATGAGAGTCGTGGGAACGGGTGGCTGTTCGGACGGGAACGCAACGCTGCGACCGCTTCACCCTACTGCGGCCGACGATCACGGTGCGCCCGCGTCGCCGCCGACCGTGGCGTCGTCGGCGGGCGCCTCCTCGCGCGGCACCAGCGACCCGAAGTCGCCGGTGTCGCCGAGGCGGACGAGAAACGGACGCAACCGTGTGTAACGGATCGCGGTGATGGAACACGGTTCCACGGCGATCCGCTGGAAGAGGTCGAGATGAAGTCCGAGTGCGTCCGCGACGAGCGACTTGATGATGTCGCCGTGCGAGCACATGAGATACACGGCGTCGGCGCCGTGATCGCGCTCCACGCGGGCGTTCCACTCGCGCACCGCCTCGGCGGCGCGCGTCTGCATCGCCCGCATGGACTCGCCCCCGGGGAACGCCGCCGACGACGGGTGCGCCTGCACGACGTCCATCAGGGGTTCGTCCCGCAGTTCGGCGAGCTTGCGGCCCGTCCAGTCGCCGTAGTGGCACTCTCCGATGCGTTCGTCGGTGTGCGCGGTCAGGCCGGGGCGGGCGTCCAGCAGCGGCCGGATCGTCTCCTGGCAGCGCTGGAGCGGGCTCGCGACGATCTCGGCCAGCGGCAGCTCCGCGAGCCGTCCGGGCAGTGCGGCGGCCTGCGCGGCCCCGCGGTCGTCGAGGGCCACACCGGGCGTCCAGCCGGCGAGCAGTCCCTCGGTATTGGCGGTGGAGCGTCCGTGCCGGACCAGGATCAACGTGGGCATGCGGCCCAGGGTAGGCGTACGGGTACGTGTGGTGTCCGGGTAGGACACCGGTGGGATGTTCCGGGTATGAGAGGGGAAACCGCTTCGTGATCGTCGACTGTGCCATTTACCGGGAGGGCCGGCGGTCGGAGGGGCCGCTCGACTTCTCCGACGCGCTGGACGAGGCGCGGTCGGCCGGGGGCTTCGTCTGGATCGGGCTGCACGAACCGTCGGCGGACGAGTTCGACCTGGTCGCGCAGGAGTTCGGGCTGCATCCGCTGGCGGTGGAGGACGCGCTCAAGGCCCATCAGCGGCCCAAGCTGGAGGTGTACGACGACTCGCTCTTCGCGGTGCTGAAACCGGTGGTGTACGAGCCGCGGAGCGACACCGTCTCGTCCGGCGAGATCATGATCTTCCTCGGTGACTCGTTCGCGGTGAGCGTACGGCACGGGGAAGGCTCCCCCTTGGCGGCGGTACGGGACCGGCTGGAGCGGGAGCCGGAACTGCTGGACGAGGGGGCGACGTCGGTGCTCTACGCGGTCGCCGACGCCGTCGTCGACCACTACCTCGAGGTGGCGACCGAACTGCAGACCGATCTGGAGGAACTGGAGACGGAGGTCTTCACCCCCGACGCCGGCGGCTCGCGGTACACCGCGTCCCGGATCTACACCTTCAAGCGGCAGATCCTGGAGTTCCGCCGGGCCACCGGGCCACTGACCCCGCCGATGGCCCGGCTCGCGGGAGTCGGCACGTACGGGGGGAAGGTGCCGTTCGTCGAGAGCAGCACGCGGCCGTTCTTCCGTGACGTGCACGATCACCTCACCCGGGTGAACGAGTCCGTGGAAGGGCTGGACCGGCTGGTCTCGGACGTCCTCTCCGCGCATCTCGCCCAGGTGGGCGTGCAGCAGAACGACGACATGCGGAAGATCTCCGCCTGGGCGGCCCTGGCCGTGGTCCCGACGATGATCGCCGGGATCTACGGGATGAACTTCGAGCACATGCCGGAGCTGCGGTGGGAGTGGTCGTATCCGGTGGTGATCGCGGCGATGGGCATGCTGGAGGTGTTGCTGTACCGGATGTTCAGGCGGCGGGGGTGGATGTAGCCGACGGTGCGGTGGGATCGGTCGGGCGGCTTCCGGTTCCGGGGCCGCCGGGCCGGTCAGGCGGCTTCCGGTTCCTGGGTCGCCGGGCCGCCCAGGGCGTTACGGCGGTCGGGCGTCCTGAGGGAGACCATGCGGCGCCAGCCCGCCAGGCGTTCGTAGGCGTACACCGCGTGGATGCCCGCCGCGAGGGTCGCCGCCCTGGGCCGGGACCAGTTCAGGATGCGGCCCATGTGCGCCATCACCGCGAGGCTGACATCCCGGTAGACGCGGATCTCCGCCAGCGCGCACTCGCGCAGGGTGCGCTGGATGGCCCGGCCGTGGCCGGCGTACGCGAAGCGCAGCAGTTCCTCGTGGCAGTAGGCGAGGTGGCTGTCCTCGTCGTCGGAGATCATCCTCACCGCGCGGCCGAGGTCGGGGTGGTCGGCGAAGTGCTTGCGGAGCAGGTCCATCTGCTCCGAGGCACGCTGTTCGGTGACCCTGCTGTGGGCGAGGTACGTGACGATGTCCTGGACCGTGAGCGGCTCGTCCCGTTCGAGGCGGCGGTGGGCCAGGCCGATGCCGTTGCGCTCCAGGAGCATCGTGTAGTCGGTGTCCGCGGGGACCGGGACGGGTTGCAGACCGCGCTTCTTCAGCAACGCGTTGAAGATCCGGCCGTGCTTGTCCTCGTCCGCGCCGTGCCGGGTGATCTTGGGAGTGAGGGCGCGCTGGCTCTCGGGGACCAGCGCGGCGATGCGGGCGTTCTCCCAGCCGCCCTGTGACTCGCCGCTCGCGGCGATGGAACAGAACAGTGCGAACGACTCGTCGTTGTCCAGGATCTCCTGGAACAGGCTCTTCGCCGAAAGCATGATGGGCCGCCTCTCCGCGCGCGTCCGCTTCCGCAGTACTGCGCTGTCTCCTGCTTGGGTCCCGCAAAGAACGAGTCAAGTGCGCGGGAGCGGGTGCGGCAACAGGCGTGTCCGACAACTGCGCCAAAAGGAGTACGTGTGGCGGTGTGTGGGGGTGGGGTGGGGGGGTGGTGGGGGCGCGTGAGTGCGGTCGGGCGTAACCATGGGGGCGGACGGGCGTTGTTGTGGGTGACGGCCGTGGCGGGGTGGACCCCCGAGCCCCCACCACGGCCGTAAGAACCTCTCCGCCCCTCGCCCGGAGCGGGCCGGTCAGGCCAGGCCCGCGCGCTCCAGGGCCTCGGTGCCGGCGCGGAGCGACGCGAGACGCTCGTCGAGCGTGAAGCCGGCCGGGGCGAGCGTGAGGGTGGTGACCCCGGCGGCGGCATAGGCCTTCATCCGGTCGGCGATACGGTCCACCGAGCCGAGGAGGGTCGTCTTGTCGATCAGGTCGTGCGGGACGGCGGCCGCCGCGCCCTCCTTGTCGCCGGACAGGTACTTGTCCTGGATCTCCGCCGCCTCCCGCTCGTAGCCCATGCGCTGGGCGAGCTGGTTGTAGAAGTTCTGCTTCCGGCTACCCATGCCGCCGACGTACAGCGCGGTGTACGGGCGGAAGGTGTCGGCCAGGGTGGTGACGTCCTTGTCGTCCCCGACGGCGAGGGGCAGCGTGGGACAGATGTCGAAGCCGTCGAGGGTCTTGCCGGCCTTCTCGCGTCCGGCACGGATGTGCTGGACAGCGGTGTCCTCGAGATGGTCGGCGGACGGGAAGATCAACAGAGCACCGTCGGCGATCTCACCGGTCTGCTCGAGGTTCTTCGGGCCGATCGCGGCGATGTAGAGGGGGATGTGCTCGCGCTGGGGGTGCACGGTGAGCTTGATCGGCTTGCCCGGGCCGCCGGGGAGGGGGAGGGTCCAGTGCTCGCCCTCGTAGGAGAGGCGCTCGCGGGTCATGGCCTTACGGATGATCTCGACGTACTCGCGGGTGCGGGCGAGGGGCTTGTCGAACTTGACGCCGTACCAGCCCTCGGAGACCTGGGGGCCGGAGACGCCGAGGCCCAGGCGGAAGCGGCCGCCGGAGAGGGAATCGAGGGTGGCGGCGGTCATCGCGGTCATGGTGGGCTGACGGGCCGGGATCTGGAAGATGGCCGATCCGACGTCGATGCGCTGGGTCTGGGCGGCCACCCAGGTGAGCACGGTGGCGGCGTCGGAGCCGTAGGCCTCTGCGGCCCAGCAGACCGCGTATCCGAGGCGGTCCGCCTCCTGGGCCACGGCGAGGTTGTCCGCGTCCATTCCGGCGCCCCAGTAGCCGAGGTTGATCCCTAGCTGCATGCCGTCTCCCCTTACCGATGAGTAACGTCGCTTGTGCGCCGACCTTATACCTCCGGCGGTCCCCGAGCCCGTGTCCACCACCGGTGCCTTCCTGACGGGGTCACCGGTTGTGTGCCTGCGGCACCGGTGCCCATCCCGGCGGGGGCCGTCGTTTTGTGCCTGTGGCACGGGTGACTGTCCCGTAGGGGTGCGAGTTCTGTGCCTGAGGCGTCGGTGCTCTGCCGGCGGAGAGGTCGTACCCGGCGGGGGCCGGCGGTTCGTCCGCATGGCTGCCTGTCCGGTGGGGGTGCGGGTTCTGTGCCTGCGGCGCAGCTTTCGGTCCGGTGGGGGCTGGGTAGCGCCCACGTCTTCGGCAACGCGACCGACGGCGCCGGGCCGCCCATCGGCGAGGGCAGGCCGGAGGGGCACGTCCGGGGTCCGGCACCGGCGCGTCCCGCCCGGGCCGGATCCCTCGGGGCCGCAGAGTCCGATCGGTTCGGTCGGCACGGCGCCGGACCGCCTGGTCAAACGGCCCCGGTCAGACGGCCCCGGTCAACGCGTCGGCCCAGTGGGCCGGTCGGCCGGTGTCGGGCGAGTCGGCGGGGCGCCCGCACCGAGGCGCTCCAGGCAGGCGCCCGTGACGGCGAGCGCGGCCGCCATGATGCTCAGCTGGGGATTGACCTCCGGGCAGCTCGGGAGGACGGACGCGTCCGCGACGAGCACACCCCGTACCCCGCGCAGTCGCCCCTCCGCATCGGCCGGGGCGCGCTGCGGGTCCGCCCCGGCCGCCGCCGTACCGGTCGGGTGAAAGGCCGACAGATGCAGGGCACGCGGCCCGGTTTGGCTCAGCACCTCGTCGAGTTCCGCCAGGGTACGGACGCGGGGTGCGGCCGGGATGCCGGTGAGCACCTCCGTGGCCCCGGCGGCGAAGAGGACCGCGCCCATGGCACGCACGGACCTGATCAGCCGGGCGCCGTCGTGCCTGTCGAGGTCGTACCTGATCAGGCCGCCCCCACGGCCGAGGACGCGGCCCGAGGGCCGGTCCCCGATCATCGCACCCAGGGTGGCCAGGTGGCCGGTGCCCTCCAGTTCCTGCCGCAGCTCCCGCCCCAGGCCGGGCAGCACGAAGCTGCCCATGCCGGGCGGGGCGGCAGTCGCCTCGATGAGGATGCCGTCGGTGTGCAGTTCCTCCACGCCCGCGCTCTGGAGGACGCCGCGCCAGGAGGTGACCTCCTCCTCGAACCGGCCCGCCACGCTGGTGGCCGGATGGACGCTGAGGTTGCGGCCCAGCCGCGGATGCCCGCCCAGACCGGAGCGGCGCAGCAGCGGCGGCGTCTGCAGCGCCCCGGCGGCGGACACGACCAGCGGGGCCAGGATCTCCGTCTCTCTCCGGCCGCCGTCCCGGCTCCGTATGCGCACCCCGACCGCCCGTGGCCCGCCCGGCAGGTCGCCGTCCACCAGGATCCGCGACACCCTGGCACCGGTGACGATGCGTGCCCCGGCCGCGCAGGCGTCGGGCAGCACCGACAGCTGCACACTCTGTTTGGCTCCGGTCGGGCAGCCCACGACGCACTGGCACGAGCCCAGGCAGCCGGGGGCGTTGCGGCGCAGCGGGGCGGCCCGCCAGCCCAGCCGTTCCGCTCCGGCCAGGGCCAGCCCGCCGTTGCGTCCCAGGACGTCCAGCGGCTGGGTGGCCACCCGCAGGGTGCGCTCCACCTCGTCGAGGAGTGGGCCGAAGCCCTCGGCGAGCCGGAAGCCCGACCGGGCGCTCCAGCGGCGCAGGACGTGCTCCGGTGTGCGGTAACAGGTGCCGGAGTTGATCACGGTGGTGCCGCCCACCGCGCGTCCCTGCGGCAGCAGCAGCGGCGGACTGCCGACGGCGACGCCCGAAGCGCCGTCACGGTACAGGTGGGTGAAGCGCTCCAGTGGCGGCCGGCCGGCGAACCATGCGGTGCTGTAGTGCTCCCCCTCCTCCACGACCACGACGTCCAGGCCGGCCAGCGCCAGTGTCCGCGCGGCCATGGCGCCGCCCGCTCCGGAGCCGATCACCACGGCGTCGGCAGTACTGCGCGCCGGCCAGTGCCCAGCGGGTGTGCAGTCGAGGGGCGGGTCCGTCGGCGGAACGATCCGCGGGGCGGCGGACGGGGCGACGGAGGCGGTGGCCGACGGGACGGTGGACGCGGTCGCCGACGGGGCGGCGGACGCCTGCTCGTGCAGCATCCGTTCCGTGCCCGCGGCCAGCAGCACCGGCATCTTCACCACGTCCAGCAGCCCCACGATCGCGGGATGCGCGGACAGCGGGGTGAGCACCGCCTCGCGTTCGTCGACCGAGAGTGCCGCCAACCGACGCCCGGTCCTGGCCAGGGCAAAAGCGTCCAGGGCAGCCGCGGCCGCGCGCAGCGCGAACCGCGTGCGGCCCGGCATCGCGGCCACCACCTGATCCACCCGCTCCCCCACTCGGGCCGACCACGGCTCGGTGCCGTCGTCGGCGAGCAAGGCCGCCGCGAGAGAGGTCAGGCTCACCGGTCACCCACCTCCGCATGCGCGGTGCCCTTCAGCGTCCACTGCGCCTCCCGGCACCAACGGCCCCGCCACCGCTCCACGAGAACCTCGGCGTCGGCGGTCTCGCTGTTGCTGCACACGGCCGGACTGCCGTCCGGATCCTGGTAGTCCAGGGCCAGGGTCCGGTCCGGGGGCTGAGTGACCTCCACCCGGATCCGGCGCAGTCCTGCGCGTCCCGCCACGGTCCAGGTGGGCAGGCCGATCCGGGCCCTGAAGCGGCCCGGTCCCATCCACCCGACCGCTCCCCGCTCGACACGACGCGGCCAGGTCCTGCCGCCCTGGCGCAGACGCAGGAAGACCAGCGGAGGCAGCGAGCGCAGCCCCGGGCGGGTCGAGACCGCGGCGACGATCTCCAGGACGTCCCCGCCGCCGAGGTCCGCGTGGAGCCAGGCCCAGCGGCGGGCGTTGCCGTGACCGTAGATGCGGGCGGAGGCGCCCTGGGCGCCGCGAAGGGCGAGGGTGTGGCCGTCGTGGGTGAACTCGCCGTCGTAGGAGGCCCGTCCGGTCGGCAGCATGTGCGCCGCCGGCAGGAGGGGCCGCCGCCACGACCAGCGGGGGAAGGTGAACAGCGGCGGCGCCTCGGGGCGTTCGGTGACGTCCCAGGAGAATCCGCCCGCCGTGCCAACGAGCCGCCCCGGAGCCACGAACACCCCGGCGGCGGCGAAGCCGGCTCCGGTGCCGACTCCGGTGCCGGCTCCGGTGCCGACTTCAGTGCCGGCTCCGGTGCCGACTTCAGTGCCGGCTCCGGTGCCGGCTCCGGTCTGGGGATTCCGCTCCGAGTCCGGCTCCGTGCCGCACTCGGAATCCGTCCGTGTCTCCGGCCACGGCACCGGACCGAAACGGGCATGCCGTGGCGGGCCGTCGTGCGGGAAGGCGGCCACCCAGCCGTGGGCGAAGGCCCGTGATCCGTCGGCGGGAGCGGTGAGTTCGTGATGCAGCCAGATGCCGGTGCCGGTCTCCGGATCGGTCAGGGTCGTGTACCAGACCTCCGTACGGCCCGCGGTTCCGTCCCAACGCGGCGCGAGATGACGGTCGTACGCCGTCTGCCCCGCTCCCGCTGCGCTTCCTGCGTCCGCCCCGACCACCGCCCCCGCTGCCCTCTCGGTGGCACCCGCCTGTCCCAGCCGCTCGGCGTGCGGGAAGCGGAAGCTCGCGAGGAACGGGACGAGGCCCGTGGCGGCGGGGAAGCGCAGGGTGCCCTCGCCGACACGGGCGCCGTCCTCGTACACGCTGAACGGCAGGACGGTCATCGAGGCCACCGGCCTGACGGGTGTGACCGACTTCCAGCCGTCCAGTTCCAGACGGCGGCCGCCGGCGGTGAACGACAGCCGGTAGCGGATACGGCGCCGCGCGAGCGGCGATATCTCCAACTCACCCGTGGCATGCGGGTCGTCGGCCAGTCCCGCGATCCGGATCCGGCCCTCGGCCCGCGCCCGGGTGGTCGCCCAGGGGCGCAGCACACGGTCGGCCCGTACGCGCAGATCCAGCCGTATCCGGTGTTCCTCACCCGCCAGACGGACGGTGCCGAGCATCGTCTCGCCGAAGCGTGTGCCCCTCATTCGCCCTCGCCCCCGAGCATGATCAGCTCGGTCTCCAGCAGATAGTCCTCGGCCGCCGTGTGGGCGGCTCCTCCGTCACCCGCCACCACCGCCTCGACCACCGGCGCCAGCCGGGCGTGCGCGGCGGCCGGGTTGGTGAAGGGCGCCACGAGCGCGGAGCGGACGGGAAGGTAGGCCTGGAACAGAGTGTTCGTCAGGAGTACGTACACACGGTTGCCGGTCGCCCGGGCCAGGGCACGGTGCACCTCGATGTCCGCGAGCTGCACGGCGTCCGCGTCCCCGGCCTCGGCCACCGCCGTCAGCAGTGCGCGCAGCTCTCCCTTCTGCACCGCCGTGGCGCGTGCGGCAGCTTGTTCGGCGATCAGCGCGCCGATACTGCGCCGCACTTCGAAGACCTCACCGATCCATCCGGAGCTGTGCCGCACCAGCATCGGCAGCAGGTCCGCCCCGCCCAGGCGCGCGTAGTCGCGGACGCGGGTGCCCACGCCGTGCCGGGTTTCAAGCAGTCCGGCCTGGACGAGCCGGCCGAAGGCGTGCTTGAGGGTGGTGCGGGTGACGCCGTACCCGTGTGCCAGTTCCCGCTCGGGCGGCAGGTACCCGCCGACCGGGTGCCGGCCTGCGAGAATGTCCTCGCGCAGCCGGTCCTCGAGCACGTCCACGATCGTCTGACGAGGCAGCGCCTCCACAGCATCCCTCCCGGGCACGGGTACACGGCGACACCACGGGAGCCTGTATGGCTCAGTGGCTGAGCCACTCAACCAGTGGGAGCGAGGGCGGTCAACCCTTCGAGCGGTACGAGCCTGACGCGAACCGTACGGAACGCATCGGCGACCGGGGGGCAGCCCGCACGCGCCGACCCCGCGCGCCGACCGGCACCGGACCCGCCAGCGAGACCGGAGGACCGGCACCGGCAAGGAAGACCGGGGGCATGCCGGTCGCCGGCTGCTCCTCCGACCGCTTCGGCTCCGCGCGCGTCGCCACCCTCTGGTTCACGCTCACCGCCGTCGGCGTCCACCTGCTCGCATCCACATGCCGCCGACCGTCACCTTGCGGGCGCCCTCCGGGGCCGGGGACAGGGCGTCGTACGAGGCCCTTGCACGGGCTCCTGCGCCCGATCCCGCCTCGGTCTGCGCGCTCCACCGGCGTTCGGACGCGTGCCACGCCGGATGGCGGAGGGCCCGGAGACCGGTCCTCCTCCCAGTGGCCGGAAGAACGGCCGCTGGGCGGATACGCGTCCGCGCCGCGCTCCGTAGCGTCCACCGCGTGAACAGCGGCAAGGAGCTGAGGATCTGATGAGACATTCGGCGGTGAAGGCTACGGGCCGGGAGGAGTCGGCCGGCGGAGCGGAGGACGGCTCGCCGGACCCGGCCGTCCGCGTGCGCGGACTGCGCAAGTCCTACGGCACGTTCGAGGCGGTACGCGGACTCGACCTCACGGTACGGCGGGGCGAGGTGTTCGCGCTCCTCGGGCCGAACGGCGCCGGCAAGACCACGACGGTGGAGATCCTGGAGGGCAGCAGGCACCGCAGCGGCGGCGACGTCCGGGTCCTCGGCGCCGACCCGGCGCGTCCGACGTCCGCGTGGCGGGCACGCATCGGCCTGGTGCTTCAGGCCTCGCGGATGCCGCCCGAGCTGACCGTGCGGGAACTGGTCGCTCGCCACGCCGGCTTCTACCCGGCGCCGCGCGACGTCGACGAGACGATCGAGCTGATCGGGCTGGCCGGCAAGCGCGACTGCCGGGCGGGGAGGCTCTCCGGCGGGCAGCAGCGGCGGCTGGACGTGGCGCTGGCTCTGGTCGGCGACCCCGAACTGGTGTTCCTCGACGAGCCCACGACGGGCTTCGATCCGGCGGCGCGCCGCCAGGCCTGGTCCATGATCGAGGCGCTCCGGGACCTCGGCAAGACCGTCTTTCTGACCACCCACTACATGGACGAGGCGGAGGCCCTGGCGGACCGGCTCGCGGTCGTCGTCGGCGGACGGGTGGTGGCGGAGGGCACCCCCGCCACGCTCGGCGGACGGGAGACGATGCCCTGCGAGATCCGCTTCCTCCGGCCGGAGCGGATCGACCCCGGCCTGCTCGAGGGTGCCACCCCGGCGGCGGCCGGCGAGCCGGTGACGCTGCGCGCCGCGGATCCGGTCGGCAGACTCGGTCCGCTCATGGACTGGGCCCGGGCCAACGGCACCGGCCTGCCGGGACTCGAGGTGCGCCGGCCGTCCCTCGAAGACATCTATCTGGCCGTCACCGAGAAGGCGGGCACGAACCGCGGGGAGGATGCGCGATGAGCACCGCTGTCGGAGCGCTGCTGCGGCGCGAGACCGCCTGCGCGGTCAAGGTCGTGCTGCGCAACCCGCAGACCGCCTTCCTGGTCGTCGTCCTGCCGCTGCTGTACCTGTTCGTACTCGCCTCGATCTTCGACGGCGAACAGGTCCATGCCCCGGACCGCCCCTGGACTCTTGACGTCTCCACCATCATGACCGCCTCGGTGGTGGTCGTCGGAGTGGTCTCCGCCGCGTTCCAGAACCTGGCGATGACCCTCGTCGAGGACCGCGAGTACGGCGTGCTCAAGCGCCTGCGCAGCACGCCTGTGCCCGCCCCGGTCTTTCTCGCGGGGCATGTGGTGACCGCCACGGTGATGTCGGTGGTGCTCGCCGTGCTCGTCGTCTGTCTGGGTGTGCTCGTCTTCGACGTGCCGTTCCCGGGGGCGCGGATCCCGGCGGCCGCCGTCACCGTGCTCGCCGGAACGCTCGCCTGCTGCCTCGTGGCGATCCCGTTCAGCGCCCTGGTCAGGAGTGCCTCGGCGGCCCTGCCCATGGCTTTCGGGACCGGCCTGACGCTGTTCTTCCTCTCCGGGAACTTCTTTCCCGGGAAGGACCTGCCTGTGGCGATGCAGCGTGTCGCGGACGTCTTTCCGGTCCGGCACTTCTTCCTTGCCATGCTGACCGCGTTCGACCCCCACACCACAGGCGCCGGATTCGAGTGGGGCCACCTGTCGGTGCTCGCGATCTGGGCGGCCGCGGGTGCCGTGCTCTCCGTCGCCGTCTTCCGTTGGACACCCACCGGGGAGAAGTGATCCCACGGTGCCTCGGGGATCAGGGGCGTGCCGGGATGATCCGGGTGGGCTGGGCCGACCCGGAGTGAGCCGGGGTGAGCCCATCCCACGGTGCCTCGGGGATCAGGAGCGTGCCGGGATGATCCGGGTGGGCTGGGCCGACCCGGAGTGAGCCGGGGTGAGCCCGTGGTACTGGGGGATCCCGGAGTGAGCCGGACACTCCGGTCAGTCCGGTGCGACGCCCGTCCGGACCGCCAGCACCGCGAGCCGCACCCGGTTGGGGGCGCCGGTCTTCGCCATGAGTCCGGAGACATGCGTCTTGACGGTGGTCACGCCGATGTGCAGCCGCTCGGCGATCTCGCCGTTGGACAGTCCGGCTCCGACGAGGGACAGCACGTCGCGCTCGCGCTGCGTGAGACCGGCGGGCGGGTCGGTCCGCCGCTCGCCCTCCGCCCCGCCTTCGCGTTCGCCGCCCCGCGTCCGTACGGCCTGCCCGACCAGACGGCGCAGCACGGACGTGCTGAACGGGTCGTCCCCGCGGGCGGCCCGCCGAATGCCGTCCAGCAGCTCGGCCGGTGCGGCGTCCTTGACGAGGAAGCCGCACGCGCCGGCGGCCAGCACGGGATAGAGGTGGTCGTCGTCGTCGAAGGTGGTCAGCGCGACGACACGGGTGGCGGGGCGGGCGGCGAGGATCCGGCCGGTCGCGGCGATGCCGTCGACGCCGGGCATGCGCAGATCCATGAGGATCACGTCGGGCAGCAGCTCCTCGGCGAGGCTCACCGCCTGCCGCCCGTTCTCGGCCTCGCCGACGACCTGCACGTCGGGGGCGGCCTCGCACAGCATCCGCAGTCCGGCACGGACCAGCCGCTGATCGTCGACGAGGAGGACGCGGATCACGGGCGGCCTCCGTTCCGGTCCTGGTGTTCCGGCCGCGCACCGCCAAGGCGCTCGGCGTCCGGGCGCTCGGCGTCCGGTCCCACCGGCCCGGCCGGCAGTGTGACCGAGAGCCGCCAGCCGCCGTCGTCCGGTCCTGCCCGCATCGACCCGCCGAGCAGGGCGACCCGCTCCCGCATGCCCACCAGGCCGAGTCCCGGCCCGGACGCGGCGAGCACCTTCCGGTCGCCGCCGGGCGCGGCGCCACGGTCAAGGATGCGCAGACGGACAGCGCCCGCCTCCGTCATCCCGACCGTCACGCGGGCGCGTGCCGACGGACCGGCGTGCTTGGCGACGTTGGCCAGTCCCTCCTGGACCAGCCGCAGGACGGCGAGGCCGCGCACAGCGTCGAGGTGCCCGATCCCCGGATCCGTCGACTCCTCGACGTCGAGGCCGATCCGCCGACCGTGTTCGATCACCGCGTGCAGTGCGGCGGGCAGCCCGTCGGGGGCCACCAGTGTCGCCGCGGCGTCGTCCTGGAGGACCTGCGCCGGATCGCGCAGAACGGTCACCAGGCGGCGCAGGTCGGTCAGGGCGGTGGTACCGGTGACGTGCAGGTCGTCGAGGACTTCGGTCACCCGCTCGTCCGCGACCGGCAGCACGTGCCGGGCGACTCCCACCCGCAGCACCATGGAGGAGACGTGATGGGCCACCAGGTCGTGCAGTTCCCGTGCGATCGCGGTGCGCTCGGCGACCCGCGCTGCACGCGTCCGCAGCTCCTGGGCACGTGTCTCCTCCTCCGCGTGCTTCTGCGCGTGCCAGGCGGCCTGGCGGGTGGCCCGTACGTAGCCACCCAGCAGCACCGGACCGCCCACCGTCACCACCACCCTGTAGAGCAGGGAGGGCAGCTCCGCGGGCATGGCCTCGAACGTGTGGATGGTGTACACCCCGGTCAGCGCCGCGGCGCCGATCGCCGCCCTCGGCCACGGCCGACGGATCGCCAGTTCCAGCAGGGACAGGACGGCGATGTACTTCACCAGGGCCGCCGGACCGTGCGCATAGCTTCCGTACGCGTCCGCCGCGAGCAGCAGGGCCGCCTGGCAGAGCGCGGTGCCCAGCGGCCTGACGGCGCCGAACAGGCCGATCACCACCGCCGCGAGCCCGAAGCCCCAGGCGGTCGGTGACGACCGGCTGCCGGTCTGCAGCAGCAGGAGATCCCCCACGACGACCAGGAGCAGGACGATGAGGCGGGCTGTGGTGTTCGGCTTGTCAAGGAGCCGGTACGGCCATGAGGACGGCACGTCGTCATCCTCGCACGGGGCATCGGCACCGCTCCGCCCACCCGGGCGGCGGTCCGGCCCGGGCGGGGGCGCCGACAAGCGCCGGGTCGCGCACCCCACCCCGGGCCCGCCGACGCCGAGGCACCGCACCCCGCACGGTGCCCAGGTTGCCGACCAGGCCGCGTGGGGCGTGGAAATCGGTTGTCCACAGGCCCCCACGCCCCCGCCTCCGGCCAGTAATCTCGGCGTTCATGGAGCAGAGGCATCTCGGCCGTACCGGCCTGCGTGTGTCCCGGATCGGGCTGGGGACGCTGACCTGGGGTCGGGACACCGACGAGCACGACGCGGCGGATCTCCTGAAGACGTTCTGGGAAGCGGGCGGGACGCTCGTCGACACCGCCGACGTGTACGGCGACGGAGAGGCCGAGTACCTGCTCGGCAGGCTCATGGAAGGGCTCGTGCCACGCCGTGACCTCGTGATCTCGACGAAGGCCGGCAGCGTGCCCGACCCAGACCGCCGGTTCGACGGCTCACGGGGCCATCTGCTCGCGGCCCTGGACGCCTCGCTCGCCCGGCTCGGCACCGACTACGTCGACGTGTGGCACGTCCACGCCTACGACCCCACCACCCCGCTGGAGGAGACGCTCCAGGCGCTCGACATCGCCGTCGGCAGCGGCCGGGCGCGCTATGCCGGCGTGTCCAACTTCTGCGGCTGGCAGCTCGCCAAGGCGGCGACCTGGCAGCTGGCCGCCCCGGCGGCCCGGACCCGGCTCGCCTGTACGCAGATGGAGTACTCGTTGCTCCAGCGCGGCGTGGAGCGTGAGGTACTGCCCGCCGCGCTGGATCTCGGGATCGGGCTGCTGCCGTCCTCACCGCTCGGGAGGGGCGTGCTGAGCGGCAAGTACCGGGGCGACGCCACCCCTCAGGACTCCCGGGGCGCCTCGGACCATCTCGCGCCGTTCGTCGCCCCGTACCTCGACAACACGGCGAGCAGGATCGTGGACGCCGTGACCACGGCGGCGGACGGACTCGCGGTGACCGCGCTGCAGGTGGCCCTCGCCTGGGTCCGGGACCGGCCCGGTGTGACCGCCCCCATCGTCGGCGCGCGCAACGCACAGCAGCTCACGGCGGCGTTGTCAGTGGAGGCCCTTAGTCTTCCTGACGAGATCTGCCGGGCGCTGGACGATGTGTCGGCGCCCGTGCACCGCTACCCCGATCACGACTGGAGCACGCTGTGAGCACGGAGCCGCCCGAGACGCCGGAGGACGGCGAGCCCGCCGGAGGGGACACCGCACCCGCCGAGGGCACGCCGGTCTCCGAGGCCGAGGCCGAGGCCGAGCTGGCCGCGCAGCGCCTGGAGCGGGAGCGGATCGAGCAGCGGAAGGCGGAGCGGCAGGGCCCGATCGAGGCCGGCGCCAAGCTGAGCGGTACGGCCGCCGATCTGCTGGCCGCCGTGCGGGCCGTGGAGAGCGGGGAGAAGCCGGCCGCCACGGTGTTCGAGGAGGCCCGGCCCACGCCCCGGCGGCCGGCTCCCGAGCCGGTGCGCCCGGCACCGGCCGTGGTGGCTCCCGCCGCCGGGGCCGTGGAGGAGGTGCGGGCAGTGCTGGCCCAGGGGGGTGTCCCGGACTGGCTTGCCGTGCGGGCCGCCGCCGAGTTCGGGGAAGGGGGCGCCGACCTGCTGCGGTCCGATCCCTGGCAGTTGCTGCGGATCGCCGGGGTACGGCCCGGGCAGGCCGACGGGTTCGCGCGGGCGCTGCTCGGTGACGAGGCGGGGCCCGGTGACGGGCGGCGGGGCCGAGCGGTCGCGGTGTGGCTGCTGGAGCAGGCGGCGTTGGCCGGGCACACCGTGCTCGAGCCGGCCGCGCTGGCCGACGCGCTGGGGCGGCAGGGAGTGCCGGAGCCCGAGGGAGCCGTGCAGGACGCCATCGCGGAGGGGGACGTTCTCGTCTTCCAGGACGCCGTCGGCGAAGCCGGGGAGGACGAGGAGCAGCCGGTCCGGGTGCTCGTGGGTCTTGAGCGGTACGCGATGGCCGAGGAGAGCCTCGCCGACGGTCTGGCCCGGCTGGTCAGCTCCGTGACCGAGCGGGAGGAGTGGGAGCGCGCGGCCGCCACCGCGGAGGGTTCCGCCGGTGAGCTGATCCGCGCGGTCGCCGGGCACGCTCTGGTGCTGCACACCGGCGGAGCGGCCTCGTCGGCCGAACCGGCGGCGCTGCTGAACGCGGCACACGGCCTGGGCCTGCGGGTCTGGGCCGCCACGCACGGTCCGGTCGGCCGTGCGCGGTTCGCGGCGCTGCTCGACGGACCCGGCGTCGCCACGGTCGCCGGGCTGCTGTCCGGTGCCGAGGGGCCCGGCCGGGACGCCGACGGTGCGCTGGACGTCGATCTGCTGGTGGTGCTCGACGCACCGCAGCTGGACGTCGAGACCGCCGCGCTGGTGACGGAGTCGCTGCCGGACGGGGCCCGGCTGGTGCTGGCCGGTGACCCCGGGGTGCTGTGGTCGGTGGGGCCCGGGCGGGTGTTCGCGGATCTGCTGGCGGCGCGGGTCTGCCCGCAGATCGCCTCCCGGCGGCCGGATCCCGGGCCGCTGGGCGAGCTGGTCTCCGGGATCGGCGTCGGTGAGCTGCACCAGGTGGCGGCGCCCGGCAAGGAGGTCGTGATCGTGCCGGTCCGGGACGCGGGAGAGGCCGTGCACCGGACCGTGCAGCTGGTGGTGGACTCGGTGCCGCGCGCCATCGGGGTGCCGGCCGAGGAGACGCAGGTGATCACCCCGGGGCACGGCGGCGCGGTGGGGACGCGTGCGCTGAACGCGGCGCTGAAGGAGCGGCTGAATCCGGGGCCGGGGCGTTTCGGGGGCTTCGACCCGGGCGACCGGATCGCCTACTCCCCCGCCACGGGGCGTACGCTGCCGGGCCGCGTGGTGACGGCCGACGACGCGGGGCTGCACCTGGAGTGCGTCGGCGAGGAGATCGTCGTCCCGAGGGAGCGGGTGGAGTCGTCCGTACGGCACGGATGGGCGCTGACCGCGCACCAGGCGGTGGGCTGCCGGTGGCCCGCGGTGGTCGTGGTGCTGCCCGGCGACGCCGCGCAGGCGCTGAGCCGGCCCTGGGTGTACACGGCGTTCGGCCGGGCCGAACGGCATCTGTCGGTGGTCCACGGGGTGGAGCAGGCGCTGCCGCGCGCCGTGGCCGAGGTGACGGCGAAACCGCGGACGACGCGGTTGCCGGTGCTGCTGGCGCCGCAGGTCCCGGCGGGCGCGGGCGGCTGAGGCCGCGGCCTCGGACCGTGACGGGGGCGGCACCTGAGGTGCCGCCCCCGTCACGGTGAGTGACCTCGGTCAGCGGTCCGCGTCGAGTGGTTCCAGGTCCTCGTCGAGATCCGGGACCGGATCGTCCTCCGGTCCGTCGTCGAAGACGGCGCTGACGTCGAAGCGGCAGACCACCCGTTGCGCATCCGCCTCGTCGAACGGGGCCTCCAGCCATTCGCCGGGTTCCGCCGGTTCGTCCGATACCGTCACCCAGAGCGTGGAATCGCCCTCCTCCAGGCCGAACTCCTTGTGCCGGGAGGCGATCTCGTCCGGTTCGAACTCGCCGAACAGCAGGCCGAGAGCGCCGTGGACGGTGCCGGAGGCCCCCGAACCCTCGTCGTCCGCCGCCTCGATCCGCTGGGCGTGCGCGAGCAGCCGCTGCGGTTCGGCGACGGCGTAGTCACGGCGGATCAGCACACTGAGCGCGCTCGGCTCCTCGGGGCCGGTGTACGGGGGCGCGTCCTCGGCGCTGGGGATCTCGAAGGGTGTGACCTCGTCGTAGCGGTCGTAGAGCAGCTCGTCGTACGCCTCCGCGGCCGCGGCCAGTTGGTTGAACGCCTCGTAGACGGCCGGGTCGTCCTCCCCGGACCGGCTTTCGACCGCGGCCAGGTGGCGGTCGAGCGCGGTCTTCACCGCCTCGGCGGCGGCGCGTACCTCGGCAGCGGTGGGCTGCGCAGCATCAGACATAGTGCAGACGCTATCCGTACCAGGGCCCGGACCGCACAATAGATGCGATGCCGGAATACGAATTTGCCGACGTGTACGTGCCGCGCGGGGTCTCCCGCAAGGAAACGGCACGTCTGCTGACGGACCACGCAGAGTACGGTCACTGGGAGTTGTACCGCCTGACGCTGATGCGTGACGGCAGCCGCAGGGTGCGGCTGCGGCGGCGGATCATCCGCCAGGTGCGCGCCACCTGGTGAGCTCGCCTCTCCCGGCCGGAATCACACAACGGAGCGGGCCCCGCGGTCGCGGGGCCCGCTCCGTGTGTCCGATGTCACGCGGCGCCACGGGCCTTGCGGTAGAGGACCGCGCCGGCGAGCAGGGCTCCCGCACCGACCGGGAGGACCAGCCCCATGGGCATCTCGCTGCCGGTCCTGGCCAGCTGTGCGTCGGCCCGGGGCGGGGTCACGGGGTGGGCGTCGGGCCGGTTGCCGTCCGGGGAACCCGGCGGGGTCCGGTCGCCGGGGCCGTCCGGCTCGTCGCCGGGGTGGTCCGGCTGCCCGGGGTCACCCGGATCACCGGGGTCACCCGGGTCGCCTGGGTCACCCGGATCACCGGGGTCACCGGGCACGTCCGGCGTCTGGTGGCCGGAGCCACCGTTCGCACAGCCGTTGCCCTCGGCCGCGTTGCCGGCGCCCAGGACGTCGACGCTGTTACCGCAGACGTTCACCGGGATGTGCACCGGGGCCTGGATCTGGTTGCCGGAGCCCACGCCGGGCGAGTCGCCCGTACGCGCGTCGGCGCCCGAACCGCCGTGGTGGGCGGAGCCGCCGTGGCCGTCCGAGGCGGAGGCGCCGCCCTCGTTGGCGCAGGAGTTGCCCACGGACGGGTTGAGGACGCCGATGACGTCGACCGTGTTGCCGCAGACATTGACCGGAACGTGCACCGGTGCCTGCACCGTGTTGCCCGAGAGCACGCCGGGCGATCCGGTGGCCGCGCCGGTCGCGCCGGAGTCGGCGTGGGCGGCCGCCCCGCCCGCGGCGAGCATTCCCGTGGCGGCCGCCATCGTCATCAGGCCCTTGCGGGTGACCTGTCGCATTCTGAATTCCCTGCCTTCGACCTGGTACCGGGAAATGGCGTCACGCTCGGATTCCCGGTCTTCCGACGTTTCCGAAGACCGGTCGGCCCCGGGGCGCATGGCGCGCGCTCCGGGGCCGACGGCTCGAGCCCTCAGCGGGCATGCCCTAGAGGGCGAGGCGCAACGTCACGCGTTGACGCAGGTGTTGCCGAAGGCGGGGTTCAGCAGACCGATCACGGAGATCGTGTTGCCGCAGACGTTCACGGGGATGTGGATCGGGGCCTGCACGACGTTGCCGGAAAGGACACCCGGGGAGTGCACGGCGGCACCCTGGGCGCCCGAGTCGGCGGCGGCCATGCCCGCGCCCGCGAGAACCAGACCACCCGTGGCAGCGGCGACGGCGACGACCTTCTTGAGCATTGTTCCTCCTAGTTGGCAAGGCGATCCAAAGTCGCGGATCACATCACGGGTAACGAGGAGGAAGTAATGAGGCTACGAGCTTATCGTCGCATTCACTCTTCCCGGTCAACTCTGCACGCCTGCCCGATTATTGGGTTCATCGGGTTACCGGCTCACGACGCGTCCAGGAAACGGTCGAGCACCCGCACACCGAACTTCAGGCCGTCCACCGGCACCCGCTCGTCGACCCCGTGGAACATGCCCGCGAAGTCGAGCTCCGGGGGAAGCCTCAGCGGCGCGAAGCCGAAGCAGCGGATGCCGAGGTCGTCGAAGGACTTGGCGTCGGTACCACCGGAGAGCATGTACGGCACCGCCCGCGCGATCGGGTCCTCGGCGCTCAGCGCGGTCTGCATGGCGTCGACGAGGCGGCCGTCGAAGTCGGTCTCCAGCGCCTTGTCGGAGTGCACGTCCTCGCGCTGCACGCGTGGGCCGAGGATCCGGTCGAGGTCGGCGAGGAACTCCTCCTCGTAGCCGGGCAGGAAGCGCCCGTCGACATGCGCGGTGGCCCGGCCGGGGATGACGTTGACCTTGTAGCCGGCGCCGAGCTGGGTGGGCGCCGCCGAGTTGCGCAGCGTGGTGCCGATCATGCGGGCGATGCCGCCGAGCTTGGCGAGGGTTTCCTCCATGTTCTCCGGGTCGAGCTCGGTGCCGAGCGCGTCGGAGAGCTCGTCCAGGAAGGCCCGCACGGTCTTGGTGACCCTGACCGGCCACGTGTGCCGGCCGAGGCGGGCCACGGCCTCGCACAGTTCGGTGATCGCGTTGTCGTCGTTGGTCATCGAGCCGTGCCCGGCCGTGCCGTCGACGGTGAGCCGCATCCAGTGCATGCCCTTCTCGGCGGTCTCGACGAGGTAGAGGCGCAGCTTCTCGTTGACGGTGAAGGAGAAACCGCCGACCTCGCCGATCGCCTCGGTGACGCCCTCGAACAGCTCGGGATGCTCGCGCACCAGGTGCTTGGCGCCGTATGTGCCACCCGCCTCCTCGTCCGCGAGGAAGGCGAGGACGATGTCGCGCGGCGGCCTGCGTCCGCTGCGCAGCCGGTCGCGGACGACCGCGAGGGTCATGGCGTCCATGTCTTTCATGTCGACGGCCCCGCGTCCCCACACGCATCCGTCGGCGATCTCGCCGGAGAAGGGGTGGTGGGTCCAGTCGTCCGCGTCGGCCGGTACGACGTCGGTGTGGCCGTGGATCAGCAGCGCGGGCCGGGACGGGTCCTCGCCCTGGATCCGGGCAACCGTGGAGGCGCGCCCCGGGTGCGACTCGAAGATCTTCGGCTCGAGTCCCACCTCGGCGAGCTTCTCGGCGACGTACTCGGCCGCCTTGCGCTCTCCGGGGCCCGAGTGGTCGCCGTAGTTGCTGGTGTCGATCCGGATCAGCTCGCGGCAGAGGTCCACGACCTCGTCCTCACCGGTGACGCTCCTGGCCGTGTCCGTCTCGCTCACGTGCTGCCTCCCGCTGCTGGTGTCCCTGCGGTTTCCCGCCGGTGGGTCCTCCTCCTCATCCTCCCTCCCCCGCGGGCCACGCCCCAAGACCCGGCCCGGCCCGTCACACGCCGTTCACGCGACGGTGCGGCCGGGCGTGGGGTGATCGGCCACCCCTGAACACCTGGTAATGTTTACGTCGTCGCCGCGGGGGGAAACCCGCGCGACAGACACCTTGTCCGGGTGGCGGAATGGCAGACGCGCTAGCTTGAGGTGCTAGTGCCCTTTATCGGGCGTGGGGGTTCAAGTCCCCCCTCGGACACCACATCGCTTGGCGATACGCATACGAGGGCCTCGACCGTACGGTCGCGGCCCTCGTGACGTTTTCGTAACGGATGGTGATGCCGAGGGCTTCGTAGAGCGGGCCTTTGTCGGCGGGGTCGGCGTCCCGGATACGTTGCGCGACGCCGATGCGCCCGACGCGCTCCCGCCCGTCAAGAGCGCTCAGGCCAAAGTGGAGGGCGGCCCTACCTGCTGCGCGGCCTGATCCGCTGCGGTGTGTGCGGGCGCAAGATGCAGCACGCCACCATCCGCGACACCGTCTACTACCGCTGCGAGTACAAGGTCGACGACGCCCTCCACCACCCCGGGCTCGACCACCCCCCCGCACCGTCTACCTGCGCGAAGACCCCCACACCACCGCACTCGACCCCTGGATCGCCCGCGCCTTCGAACCCTGGCGCATCACAGCCACCCTCCACGCCCTCACCCAGGTAGCCCAGGACTGGCCGCCGCGGCAGACGCCGTCACTCCCGAAAACGCACCTGGCCCGCCGGCAGATCACCGACGGCGACAAACGCCTCGCCCACTACCAGCGCACCCTCGACGCCGGAGCCGACCCCAAAGCGGAGCCGCCCAAATGTCCCGGACATCCGGGCCTGCGCTCCGTCAGCCCAACCCCCGCCTCACTCGCCGAGACGTCCGGGGGAACGCGGGCGAGGCAGGTCCCGGAGGATGCTGCCGACTGTGCGCAAGCGGGCAGACCGCCGCCCGGGTCCTGCCGAGAAGGGCCCGTGATGGCGGGCCGCTCGTAGTCGGCCATCCGGCGGCGGACTTCACCAGCTTGATCGCTTCGGCACCGCAATCCGCCACTCCCTCGCGGCGCTAGGGTCATGCAGCGTGAGCGAGTACCAGTACTACGCATTCCAGGCCCTCGACCGCCCACTGACCCGGGAGGAACGCGAGCAGCTGCGGGCCGTCTCCAGCCGGGCGAGGATCACCGCCACCAGCTTCACCAACACCTACAACTGGGGTGACCTGAGCGGCAGTCCACGCCGTATGACCGAGCTGTACTTCGACGCGCATCTGTACGTCACCAACTGGGGCACCCACCGCCTGATGCTCCGTCTCCCCAAAAGGGCCATGCCTCTCGACACTGCTCAGCGCTACTGCCTGGATCATCACGTCGAGGCCTGGACCACTCGCACCCATCTGCTGCTCGACCTGACCAGCGAGGACGAGGGCGGCGACTGGGTGGAAGGAGCCGACGACGCGCTCGCCGCTCTCATCGGCGTACGCGACGAACTCGTCGTCGGCGACCTGCGCCCCCTTTACCTGGCCTGGCTCTCCGCGCTCACCGCCTGGGAACTGGAGGACGACGACGAAGAGGAGTACCGGAACTGCCCCGAACCACCCGTCCCCGCCGGCCTCGCCGAACTCAGCGCACCTCAGCAGGCGCTCGCGGACTACCTGCGCGTCGACCCCGATCTCCTCGCCGCCGCGGCCCAGGTCAGTCCGGCTGTCCCCTCGAAACCCGCGAAACCGACGAAGCGGGAACTCGCCCCGCTGATCACAGCACTTCCCAAGCGGGAGAAGGACGCCTTCCTCCTCAGACTCGCACTCGGCCCCGAGCCGCATCTGCGAACCGAGCTGCTGCACCACCTCCGCGGCCCGGCCTCCCCCTCCACCGCTCCAGGACTCCGGTCAGCCGCCCAACTCCTCGACGCCGCCCACGCCCGCCGCGCCGAGCGCCGGCAGCACACCGAACGCCGACGCACCGAAGCCCGGGACCAGCATCTGACCGCCCTCGCACGTGAGGCGGAATCCCACTGGAAGCAGGTGCACGAGCACATCGGCACCAAGAAGACCAGCGCCTACGACACCGCCGTCACCCTCCTCACCGAACTCCGCGACGCCTACACGCACACGGGCCAGGAGGCCGACTTCCGCACACGCCTGACCCACCTGCGCGACAACTACCGGCGCCGCCCCGCTCTCATGGAACGCCTCGACCACTGCGGCCTCCGGTGACCCAAACCCACGGTGAGTCGCCCGGGACGCGGCGCACTCCCAGCGGCTGCCACGAGCATGGAGGGGGTCTGGTCCGAGTTGGCAAGGGGCCTGGACGGACACGGCCGGCTGGAGGAGACGGCGTCCGGTGGCTCCGGAAGTGTGGCCGACCCCCTGGGAGCGGGTACCACCGGGCGGTACGGGGACGGCCTCGACGTGACGGCGAGCCTGCCACGCCGGCAGAGCGACGGGTGTACGTACCGCTCTTCACCATCACGCAGCGGCTCACCGACGGTGCACGCAGGACCGCCGTGCCGTCGCCCTCAACCGGGCGGGGCGGCCAGCCGCCAGCCCTCTTCAAGCAACTGGTCGACTGCCTCCAAGGCGAGTCGTAGCCTGGTCGAGCGGTCGCCGCGCACCTTCTGCCAGGGCACGCTGCGACCGGACAGCACCTTGCGGAACCGCTCGGTCATCCAGAGCCGCAACTCCTCTCCGTCGCGCAGGCCGTCATCGTGGAACGGCACATCCTCATGGTCGGTGAGCAGATACAGCGCCTTGGGCGGCATGGCGTCGGCGAGCACGTGCACCGCCTTGGTGGTGCGGCCGACGTAACGCTCCTGCCAGACGGTGGTGGCCAGCGCGTCGGTGTCGCACACCAGCACAGGCCCGCCGGTTCGGGCCGCGCGTTCCTCCGCGGCCGATTGGCGGGCGGCGACGGCCTCGAAGTCGGCGTCGCTCCACTCCAGGTCGAAAACCGTGGGCTCCCGAAGGCCGCTGCGGGCGGCCAGCGCGCGGGCCACCGCGAGCTTGGCAACGGTCAACTCGCGCCCGTACTCGGGAACCCACTGGGTGAGCGAATGCGGACCGCCACGGGTACGAAGTGCCTCCGCCAGGTCGCGGGACAGCGTGGTGGTACCGGTGGACTCGGCGCCCAGCACCACCACCCGCCGGGCGAACCAGGCCCGCACCGGCGGCTCCAGCGTTTCCCAGCGGGCCACCGGGTCGCTGCGGACCGCGGTGGCGGAGACCGCGAAAGTTTCTCGGGCAGCGTCCAGGCGGACGTCCGCCGCGCTGAACCGGCGCGCCAGTTCGGCCCCATACGGCTCTGAGGTGAACACCGCGTCCACCGGGACGTCCGCATGCGCTCCGGCGGCCACCGCCTCACGCATCAGGGCGACTTGCCCTGCCCACACGCTGTCGCTGCCGTAGTCCACCGGGAGGTTGTCGACGACGCCGGCGATGGCCACCTGGAGGCGGTCCGCGTATGCCTCGCGCAGCCAGCCGACCCGTTCGGCCAACGGTATCGACTCAACGTCGGCTGCCATCACCACGACCGTGACGCGACGGCAGCTGTCCGCTGCGGTGCGCACCAGAAAATGGTGACCTGCGTGAGGAGGGTAGAACTTGCCGATGACCAGCCCGTGGTCGAAGACGGCCGTCATGAACGCACCAGGGCCGCTGCGGCGGTCGACCGGTCGGCGACCAGCTCCCGGCGCCAGCTGCGCAGTCCGAGCAGGCACATCGTCAGGAAGAGCACGTAGACGATGCCGGTCAGGTAGAGCGCCTTGACGAAGTACAGCGGGATGTAGACCAGGTCCGCTGCGATCCAGAAGTACCAGGTCTCGTAGGACTTGGTGTTGAGAAGCCACTGGGCGGCCAGCGACAGCACGGTGGTGAGGGCGTCCCAGAACGGTGCGCTGTCCTGGGCGCGGGTCAACACCACAGTCAGACCCCAGGTCGCGGGCACGGCGAGCAGCAGCAGAACGACGATGGTGCGTGCGGATGCATGGCCCATCTTGCGGGCGGAGCGGCGCTCACCGCCGTGCAGCCAGCTCCACCAGCCGACGGCGGCCAGCATCAGGTACACAACCTGCAGCGTGGCGTCGGCATACAGTTGGGCGTTCCAGAACAGAACCAGGAAGAACAAGTTGTTGGCGATACCGACGGGAAAGTTGGCGATCCTAGCCCTGACGGTCAGCCAGACACACACCGCACCTGTGGCGAAGCCGAGCAACTCCGCCCAGGTCACCGCATCATGACCGAAGTCGAACAGTACGGTGTTCAGGGGCGCAACTATATCGCCCAGGATGTGACTGACGGCCATACAGACCCCTTCACCCAGAAAACGTCAACATGACGATAAACCGCGGGGCCTTCGCGTGCCAAGCCCATTCCGACAGATCCACTCAGCACCTGGAACTTCTTCGGCCGCCTGGCGAAGTGCCGAACGAGGCCCGGACAGCAGCCAGCCGTTCACTTGCCGGCCGACCCTTCAGCACGGCCCACTCACCTACCGCCTGCCACCGACCCGCAGGACTCGCCGCACAGGTCACCCGCCAGGAGGCCGCCGGACGCCTCGCCGACCAGGACGACACCTGGCGCGACGCCGCGCGAGCGCTCGCCGCCCGGCTGGACAAGGCCCACGCAGCCGAGTAGGCGGCCCCGCACCTGGCCCGCGTCAAGGCCGCCCAGAAATGGCTCAAGGCCACCCACGACGAGATCCGCGCCAACCGGCAACCGGATGCGGCCCATCGCCGAGGGCGCCCAGCACATCTGGTCCAACCTGTGCCAGAGCAACGTCCCCCTCGGCCCGGTCCGCCTGAGCGGCTCCGCAACCCAGCGCAAGGTCGCCTTCGATATCACCGTCGACGACATCGACGCCCCTGCCCTCGGCGTGATGAGTCAGGGAGAACTGCATGCCCTCGCCCTGTCCCTCTTCCTCCCGCGCACCTTCCTGCCGGAGAACCCCTTCCGGTTCCTCGTCATCGACGACCCAGTGCAGTCCATGGACCCCGCCAAGGTGGACGGCCTCGCCCGCGTCCTCGCCCCTCCTCCCCGAACACGGCCCTTCTTCCGCCCAGTCGGCGGCCCACGCGCCGGCGAACGTGGACCGATTCAGATTCCAGGCAGAAGGGCAGCGCGCACCTGCGCGTCACGCAGCAGGGCGAGGGCTTCGAACTGGTCCACGAAGATGTCGTCGGCACCGGGGGCGATCGCCTGGTGGAACATGGCGTGGACGACGTCGGCAGTCGGCTGTTCCCAGATGGTGGCCGCGCAGTCCGCGGCATCCTCCTGGTCACCTCTATCCACGGCGATTCGCCATTCCCTCAGGAGCAAAGGGGTGATCCGGTAGGCGTTGAGACGTCCTCGGACGAGGACGCCCCGGTTGAGACCGAAAACCTTGATCGTCTCTTTGCCCCTGTTCGTGAGGTCCATGTACACACCGGTGGCGAGCGAGAGATGCAGGTGCGCCGCCGGGTCCTCACTGCTCGGATCGATGAGGAGAGGTGAGCCGTCAGCGGCCATCGGGAAGACATCACGCTTCAGGTGGCTGTTGCACAGGGAGCACGCCAGGAGGTGGTTGCTCCAGTCGAAGGTCCGTAACGGATTCTCACGGACGGGCTCGAAGTGATCGATGTCCGTGCCCTGGTTGTCTCCGCAGTACATGCAGCGTTCCAGGCCGGGCGCCATCTCCGCCAGGGCTGTGCGCAGGGCCGGGTGTACATGTCTCCGTACAGTCGTGTGCTTCCATAACTGCTTGGCCCGCTGCCGTGGGACGAGGGCCTGCCTGATGTCGTCCGTGTGACCGGACATTGCCGTCAGGGTCTGCTGCGGGAGGGCCCCTCGCGTGATCCGGATCACGAATCGCCTCGTGCGCGGCCCGAATGGCGCCGGGCCGTGATCTCGTCGACACGGGTCGCGGGGGAACTGGTCAGCTTGCGCTTAGAGCCCGGTAGTGCGCCTTCTCCCCCTCACTGGCACGGCCACGCACCACGTCCAGTTCCAGGGCGATGAGCTCCTCCCGCTTCTGCTCGGCCTTCTCCGAGTACGGGGTGTCGAGCCCGAACAGGTCGGAAAGTACGGCGTCGTCCCCGCTGCCGAAGACGATGCGGTCGTAGAGGTGCTCGGGCACGATTTCCACCGGGCTGTCCTCGTCCGGGCCCGGGAGTCGGATCAGGCCGCCGGGGTCGGCCGCCTGGCAGATGTACGGGCTGTGCGTGGTGACGATGAACTGGACGTTCGGGAAGTGCGCCTTCAGCCAGCCACCGATCCGCTTCTGCCAGGAGACGTGCAGGTGGGCATCGATCTCGTCGATGATGACGACCCCCGAACTCGGCACGTTCGGGACACCGTCCGTCGTGTCGAGAACGAGTTCGCCGTAGGCGTCGTGGATCTGCTTGAGGATGTCCACCACCAGGGCGGCCACCGTACGGTAGCCGTCGCTCATCTCGCGCAACGGGAACTTATGGTTCCGGTTTATGACCCACAGGCCCTCGGAGTCGACGCTGTCGACGCGGTAGTCGTCGGGGAGCAGATCGTCACCGAGGATGGCCAGTGCGGCAGCCTTGAGGTCCCGGGCACCCTCGCGGTCCTCGAAGGCGCGCAGATGCTGCTCGATGAGCCAGCTCACGCCCTCCGCCAGGGAGGCGTCCTCGTGAAAGAGGCTGGTCAGCCGGGCAACCGGGCCCGAGGTGGACATCAGCCGCTGGATGTCGCTGGAGCCGCCGGCCAGTCTACAGAAGGGCCCGTACCCCGCGCAGAACCACCCCACGGGGTTGTCGGACCACGGGCCGCGCAGGGCGACAGGCCGCTCCTTCTGGTAGCCGATGGGCATCAGCGACGGCTGGCCACTCCTGCTGGACCCCGGCTTGCCGGACAGCGACCCCTCGTTCGACACGGTCCACCGCAGCCCAGCCCAGATGGGCAGGGCCGGGCGCCTTCCCGTCGTGAAGTCGTCGTCCTCGGCGTCATGGACCAGGCACACCTCCGCCTTCGCCACCCTTTCGTCCCTTGCGACCCAGGTGTCGAACCCTGGGACGAGGCTCCGGGCGACGGCCGGTCCGCTGACCGCCAGGGCGAGTGCGCGCAGCAGCGTCGTCTTGCCCGAGCCGTTCCGGCCGGCCAGTACCGTCCAGCCGGCATAGGAGCCGTCGGGTCGGGTCAGGTCCAGGTCGACTGTGCGCGCACCGTGGAACGACCTGATGTTCCTTAGAGGGCCCGGCAGTAGGCAGGTACGCGCGGTTGGGATGGTGCCCCTGTTGTGGAGCACGCGTGGTCGAAGTGATCATGGAATTCTCTACACTCAGTGATCACCGGAGAGCCCGTGCCTGTTCTGCCCTCAAGCCTGCTTGACCTTCTGCCGGCGAGTTCGCAACGCTACTGCCCAGGGCGGGCGGCAGTTGCAGGCCTGGCACAATGCCTGTGGGTAAGGCTGACCAACGAGAACAAGGTGGGGTCATTCCAGCATCAGGCGACCTTGAAAGCCGAAGCTGTTACGTCCTCGAGACCGCAAATGATGCGCAGATGGCTTGGAGCGTGTTCTTCGTCTACGGAGACCGTGAGCACATCCGCTTCCTGCTGCGGAGCATCTTCGTTGAGAATGACGATCAGGATGTGGTCGACGCACATCTCGACCAGACGGCTGATCTCTGGTTGATCGAAAACGGACGCCGTGTCGGGCATATCGATCTACATTCCCTCATCTCGATTCATGACGATGCAGGCTCGAGGCAGGTGTTGCTCGACTGGGCCCGCTTCGATCAGCTAGTCCCGGCTTCCCTGACTGGTTTGGTCCTACGCCATGGCGAGGAACTGCAACTTCTCGCCGCTCAAGAAGATTTTGCCGATACTCAAAGCAACTTGCCCCTTCTGTACCCCGACACCCCGATTGGCTTCGGGATGCAGGTGTGGGTCGATGGGGATCTGACCGACCAGCCGTACGAGGTCTATCCGGACCCTGATCCTGCAGGGAGGGACTGACACGTTGCCCCCCCGCCGTACGCTCTTGGACCATCCGCTGGTAGACACTACTTGAGCCTTCGGGTGGTGGGGCGCCCGTCCCAGCGATACCGCGGGACAGCGCGGCGGATGAGCATGCGGAGTGTGACGATCACGGCGGCCCAGGTGATCGCGAGCTGTTCGCGTGTCCGGGTGGCAGCAACGAACAGCAGGGAGCGCTCGCGCTGCAGGTCATCAGCGGTTCGATTCACCGTTCCTGCACATCCGGAGACTCGCCCTTACCCACGGACACAGTGGTCACGGGCGGCTGCGGGAGACTTTCGTGTGGACCGGGTCAGGCATCGGCGCTACGGCGCACGGCGAAGCCGGTGAAGGCCGTCCATGCGGCAGGAGTCACGGCGAGCGCAGGACCAGTAACGATCTTCGAGTCACGGACGTGGACGGCCTGCCGCGAAGTGGCCACCTCTACGCACTCACCGCCTTCTTCGCTGCTGTGGCTGCTCTTGATCCACTTCAGTCGAGGCACAGCGGACCCGAACTTGTCGACCTTCACGGCTCTCCCAGCAACTTCTCGACATAGGCAAGGGACTCCCGGGGTGTGAGCGCCTGCGCTCGGAGGATCCCGTACTTCACCTCAAGCCCCCGGACAAGGTGTCGCTCCGTGTGCACATGGCTCACGTTCTGCACCTCAACGTACGCGATCCTGCGCTCTCCCTTGGTCTCGGTCAAGGTGAAGGGACCGGCCAGTCCTGCGTTCTCCTCTCGTTCCAGAGGCATGATCTGCACCTCGACTGTGGGCTTCTGCCCGATGAGAAGAACTTGCTCCAACTGGCCTCGCAGGATGCCTCGTCCACCGATCGGCCTCCGCAGTACCGACTCGTCGATGACGAAACTCATCAGCGGTGCCGGGCGTTTGGTGAAGAGGCTCTGGCGAGCCAGGCGAGCTGCCACGCGCTGATCGATGACTTCCTCGTCCATGGGCGGCCGCATCATCGTGAATACCGCACGCGCGTAGTCCTCCGTCTGCAACAGACCGGGGACCGCCTGGTTCGCGTACACGTGTAACTCAACTGCTTCGGCCTCCAGCCGCGCCGCATCCCGGAAGAACGCCGGATACCGCGCCCGCGCGACCTCTTCCTTCATCGCCCGCAGGACGCCCCCGGCATCCAGTACCTCGTCCGCCTTGTCGATCAGCTCGGGTTTGGGGATGCGCCGGCCGAGTTCGACCGACGTGATCTGGTCCTCCCCGTAACCGAGCCGGGACCCCAGCTCCCTCCGCGTCAGCCCTGCCCGCTCCCGCAGGAGCCTCATCTGCCGCCCGAAGCACCGCAGGAAGCTCGCCCCGTCGTCCTGTTCCACCATGCCCGCCGCCTCCGGCACCTCATCACCCACGGTTCTGGCGCGCGGCCGTACAGGACGGAACCGTGTACGCAGCGCACTGACTCACGCTACGCGCAGTGATGAAAGGCTGGTCCCCCGAACGCCCACACGTTCCCTCGTACGAGAACTCGCCTCTGTGTGTACATACTTGGCAGCCACCTGTACAGCCCCAGCCAGTACAGGCGTTTCCGCTGGTCAGCGCCGCATTGTCTTCGGCAGGCTCGCCGCCATGAAAACCTCGGACACCACCACCGCCCAGGCACCGGAAGTCCCGGCCTCCCCGCACGAGTTCGCCATGCAGTTCACCTCCACCCCGCGCGGCGCCCGCCTCGCCCGGCGTCTCGTCTCGCACCGGCTCGACCAGTGGGGGCACCCGTACGACTCCCCCGCCAACGAGACCCTGACCCTGATCGCGGCCGAACTCACTTCCAACGCCATGC
Organism: Streptomyces sp. NPDC086080; assembly: GCF_044540255.1. Taxonomy (NCBI): domain Bacteria; kingdom Bacillati; phylum Actinomycetota; class Actinomycetes; order Kitasatosporales; family Streptomycetaceae; genus Streptomyces; species Streptomyces sp. NPDC086080. The sequence goes on along the minus strand of NZ_JBITRU010000001.1, from coordinate 120,997 downwards.
GGCACGGCCACGTCCCCGGCCGGGACTTCCACCTCCGGCTCACCGCGACGCCGGAGACACTCCGCGTCGAGGTGACGGACACCCGCACCGAACAAGTGCCGCCCTCCTCCGTCCATGAGGCGCCCGGCGACGCGGAGTCGGGCCGGGGACTGCTCCTGGTGGCCCGGCTGGCCACCCGCTGGGGCACCGACCCGCGACCTGCCGCGCCCGGCAAGACTGTCTGGGCGGAGCTCATTCCGGAAACCAGCAGGGCAGTACGCCCTTGAGCCTCGGGCCCGCCCGGTCTACCAGAAGCCGTACCGTCGGTCTTCGTGCTCCGAAAGAATGTCACTCCCCCCTGCCCACTTCACCCCGCAGACATGACACTGCACATGCCATTCGTCACTTGGCTCCAGAAAGATGGTCCTTCCCCGCTGTCCCACGCCCGGACACTCCCGCCCCACGTTCGGGTCAAGGCTCAGTCCCAAGGACGAGAGCCTGTAGAGCATCTGCTGCACCAGATCCTCGGACTCCTTCAGTTCCCGCGGACCATCAGCCCGATACAGGCTCTCGTCGGCATCACCGCGTCTCCGGTGGAGGGTGACCGCGAAGTCGGTTGCCCGGCTGTCCGGATCGAGAGGACGGTCCAGCACACTGAAGGTCCACTGCTGCGCCTGCGCCGCCGAAGCACGGCTGTCTTGGGTCAGGACAAGCGCCTCGTGATGCCGAAGGCGTCGGCGTAGGCGGACGGCGACCGTCCCGTTCCGAAGAGCGCGCCACAGAGGCTCAACCTCGGTCTGGCTGCTGTCCCGCAGCAAGAACTGCCGTAGCTCGCTGTAGTCCACAGCAACGCGAGACATCGCCGCAACACTCTCGGCGACCTGTGTCTCCGTTTCCGTGGCATCGCTCAGATCGCAGGAAGCGGTCAACTGCCGACGGACGGCAGACCCCAGAAGGGGGTCCAACGCGCCCAGCTCCCACGCTTTCGATGGCGTCCCTTCTCGTGGTGTAGCCGATCAAGGTGGCGGAATCCCTAGGTCACGGGCCGAATTGCCCCCGCCGGAGGCGCTGCTGGGGCTCACCGAGCCGGGACCAGCGGCGATCGCCAGGCGGCCCGCAGCGGCATGCGCCGGACGGCTTTGAAGCGGAGCTGACAGACCGTGATCGGCTACACCACGACGAGGGACACGACCACGCTTTCTCCGCCGCCTCCACGGTGAACAGCGCACCACGGTGCAGGTCGCGTCGGCCGACCGGCCGGCCTTCCTCCTCAAGATGTCCGCAGTCTTCTGTCGCGAGGTCTGCCCCGCGGCCATGCAAATCGACCATTTCCCACCCTCTCGTATCAACGATCCGGCGACACTGTGATCGTCAGTCCGCCAGCCGCTTGTACAGGATCACGGCCCACTCTGCCCCGTCCACGCCATCAACGTCCCAGCCGCACCAGCCAGTTCCACGTCAGCTCCGCGTGAGGCAGAGGACGGTTCGTGCGGACGCACCTGCCGGTCACCATCCGACGGACCGACGAGGACAGGGCATCCCAAGAGCTCGGCCCGCACCACCTCGCGGACCACTGTCAAGACTCGGAACCGACCGGGCAAAATAGCCGCCATGAACACACGTTCCTGCCCCTGCGGGCTCCCCGAGGCGTACGAGGCCTGCTGCGGGCGCTTCCACACGGGGGCCGCCGCCGCACCCACCGCCGAGAAGCTGATGCGGTCGCGGTACTGCGCGTTCGTGCGGCGGGACGAGGCGTATCTGCTGCGGACCTGGCATCCGGGGACGCGGCCGGAGCGGATCGACTTCGATTCCGGGATGCGGTGGACCGGTCTGGAGATCCTGGAGACGAGCGGCGGGTCCGCCTTCCATTCCTCCGGGACGGTGACCTTCCGGGCGTCCTGGCGGGGTGGCTCGCTGCACGAGCGCAGCCGGTTCGAGCGGGTCGGCGGGGCGTGGGTGTACGTCGACGGGGAGTTTCTGGGCTGAGAGGTCACCCACCGGCCGGCGCAGGGCGGAATGGCTGTTTCTCGTCTGCCTCACCACAGCCTTCAGGCGCTTAATGGTGCTCCCGCGTGATATGCGGGTGCGGTTGACGGCGATACGGGGGAGCCATGAGCTACACGGGAAACGTTGGCGCACCGCTGCCCCAGCCGCCGTCCCAGCCTCCCCCGTTGCCGCCGGCTCGTCCGAAGGGGAGTCCCCTGGTGCTCCGGGTCAGCCGCCGCATCCTGTGGGTGGGGACGGCCGCCATCCCCCTGCACAACATCGCCTGGGTCGACGCCTTCAGACTGAAGCCCGACTGGGGCGCGGCCTTCCTCCGCATCCTGAAGTGGCTGTTCGGCGCCTTCCTGGTCTATGCCACGATCTACTACGTCAGTGAGGGCGAGGCGCGCCTCGGGGACGGCGGCAGCCCTGCGGTCATCGTCCTGGTGGTCGGACTGGTCGTTACCTTCACCGAGCTGTTCTCGTCGAAGAAGCCAGTGCTGATCGTCGAGATGAACAGCGGCTCCCGGGTGATCGTGACCCTGCCGACCGTGGACGAGCTGCGGGGGATCGCCGGGCGGATCGTGGACGCGATCGACAACCCGGCAGCCGAGTTCACCGCCGTCGTGCAGCAGTTCAGCAGTCGGCACACGAACAACTTCGGACCTGTCGTCAACATGACCGGCGGCCGGGAGAACACGGGGTTCAAGCTGTGAGCGGGGATTCGCACTACTACGGGCCCGTGGTCAACATGAACGGCGGCCGGGAGAACGTCGGCATCCACTACGACACCGTCGGCGGTGCGGCCCAGGACGCCGGGCTGCGCGCCGCCGTCGAGGAGCTCACCGGGCTCCTGGGGGAACTGCGGCCACACCTCGCCCCGGACCAGGACCGAACCGTCGAGGACGCGCTGCCCGAACTCGTTCCCGACCGGAACGCCCTGCGCGAGCGTGGCATCATCCTGGCGTCCCTCGCGCAGATCGCGGCCACCGTCGGCGAGGTGGGCCGGCCCGCCGCGGACGCGGTGGGCCGCCTGCTCGCGCTGCTGGGCTGAGGTCCCGGGAAGCGGCCATCAGGGCGCCAGGATGTCGAGCTCCTGGAGGGCGCCCTCGGTGATCTCGCGGGTCAGCCGCTCCGCGCGGGCGGCGTCGCGTTCGCGGACGGCCTCGGCGAGCTGGACGTGGAGCGTGACGGCGGCCGGGTCGGGGTCTTCGAACATCACCTCGTGGCGGGTGCGGCCGGCCAGCACCTCCGCGACGACGTCGCCGAGGCGGGCGAACATCTCGTTGCCGGAGGCGGTCAGGATGACGCGGTGGAACGCCACGTCGTGGAGGAGGTATCCCTCCAGCCGGTGACCACGCGAGTGGGCGACCATGCCGAGGGCGCACTCGGTGAGTTCGGCGCACTGCTCGGCGGTGGCGTTGCGGGCGGCCAGGGCAGCCGCGAACGGTTCGACCGCCGAGCGCAGCATCGTGAGCGAGCGCAGTTGCCGGGGGCGGTCCGTGCCGGCCAGGCGCCAGCGGATGACCTGGGGGTCGTACACGTTCCATTCGCGGGTCGGCAGGACGGTCACGCCGACCCGGCGCCGGGACTCGACCAGGTGCATGGACTCCAGGACGCGGACCACCTCGCGCATCACGGAACGCGAGACGTCGAAGCGCTGGGCCAGCTCGTCGGTGCGCAGAACGCTTCCGGGAGGGTAGGCGCCTGCGGTGATCTCGGGGCCGAGGGTGTCCAGAACCCGGCCGTGCAGCCCCCGGCCCGTGGTGCTCATGCACTCAGAGTACGGGGCGGATCACGCGAACAAAAAGTCAGACTTATATGTCACACAGTCTTGAACTCGTCGTATCTAATGCGCTTCAGTTGCGTCGACATCATGCGTCGACCAAGACAGCGGACAGTGAGGCAGCGCGATGAAGACCCCCCAGGTCGTCGTGGTCATGGGCGTCGCGGGCACCGGGAAGACCACCATCGGTCCCCTGCTCGCGGCCCGGTACGGCGTTCCGTACGCCGAGGCCGACGACTTCCACCCGCCGGCCAACATCACCAAGATGTCGGCCGGTACCCCGCTCACCGACGACGACCGGTGGCCCTGGCTCGACGCCATCGGCGACTGGGCCCACGGCCGGTCCGGTCTCGGCGGGGTGGTCAGCTGCTCGGCGCTGAAGCGGTCGTACCGCGACCGGCTGCGGGCCGCCGCGCCCGGCGTGGTCTTCGTGCACCTCACCGGTGACCGCGCGCTCGTCGAGGACCGGATGTCGCACCGGCAGGGGCACTTCATGCCCACGGCACTGCTCGACTCCCAGTTCGCCACGCTCCAGCCGCTGGAGCCGGACGAGGCCGGGGTCGCCGTGGACGTCGCGGGCAGCCCCGAGGAGATCACCGACCGGGCGGTCGCCGCCCTCGCGGCTCTCCCGTAGGTCCCCGAACCCGCCCTCCCCACTGGGCATCAGCTCTCCTCTCCCCCACCCCCGTAGACCAAGGGAACCCACCACCGTGACCAGACTCAGCGTCGAGATGCTGGCAGCGGACGCACCCGAGCCGATCACCTCGGCCGGCCACGCTCAGCTGGGCATCGCCGTCCTGGCGGGCATCGCCGTCATCGTCCTGCTCATCACCAGGTTCAAGCTGCACGCCTTCCTGTCGCTGACCATCGGCTCGCTGGCGCTCGGCGCGTTCGCCGGGGCGCCGCTGGACAAGGTGATCACCAGCTTCAGTGCCGGACTCGGCTCCACCGTCGCCGGCGTGGGCGTCCTGATCGCCCTCGGCGCGATCCTCGGCAAGATGCTCGCCGACTCCGGCGGCGCCGACCAGATCGTCGACACCATCCTCGCCAGGGCGAGCGGCCGTACGATGCCGTGGGCGATGGTGCTGATCGCCTCGGTGATCGGTCTGCCGCTGTTCTTCGAGGTCGGCGTGGTGCTGCTGATCCCCGTGGTGCTGATGGTCGCCAAGCGCGGCAACTACTCCCTGATGCGGATCGGCATTCCCGCGCTCGCCGGTCTGTCGGTGATGCACGGTCTGGTCCCGCCGCACCCCGGCCCGCTGGTCGCGATCGACGCCGTCGAGGCCGACCTCGGGGTGACGCTGGCGCTGGGCGTGCTGATCGCCATACCGACGGTGGTCATCGCCGGTCCGCTGTTCTCCCGGTACGCCGCCCGCTGGGTGGATGTCCCGGCGCCGGAGAAGATGATCCCGCAGCGGCCGTCGGAGGACCTGGAGAAGCGTCCCGGCTTCGGGCCGACGCTGGCCACGATCCTGCTGCCGGTCGTGCTGATGCTGGCCAAGGCGCTGGTCGACATCGTTGTCGACGACCCCGAGAACTCCGTGCAGCGCGTCTTCGACGTGATCGGCTCCCCGCTGATCGCCCTGCTCGCGGCCGTCCTGGTCGGCATCTTCACGCTGGGGATGCCCGCCGGGTTCAGCCGGGAGCGCATCTCCTCCATCGTCGAGAAGTCGCTCGCGCCGATCGCGGGCATCCTGCTGATCGTCGGAGCGGGCGGCGGCTTCAAGCAGACGCTGATCGACACCGGCGTGGGCCGGATGATCCTGGACATCTCCGAGGACTGGTCCATCCCGGCGCTGCTGCTGGCCTGGCTGATCGCGGTGGCGATCCGGCTGGCGACCGGTTCGGCGACCGTCGCGACCGTCTCGGCGGCCGGTCTGGTGGCCCCGCTCGCGGCGGACATGTCGACCACGCACGCCGCGCTGCTGGTGCTCGCCATCGGTGCCGGATCGCTGTTCTTCAGCCATGTCAACGACGCCGGGTTCTGGCTGGTGAAGGAGTACTTCGGGCTGAACGTCGGCCAGACGATCAAGACCTGGTCGATCATGGAGACGATCATCTCGGTGGTCGCCGGCGCTCTGGTGCTGCTGCTGTCACTGATCATCTAGCCGGACACGGAACACCGGACACAAGCCCCACGGCCACCCGCTCCCCGCCGGGGCGAGGGTGGGCCGTGGCGCGTGTCATGGCCGCCACAGGGGATGCTCGCGCTCGGCCCACTCGCGGCGGACGGAGCCCGTACGCATGCCGCGGCGGGCCTCGGGGTCCGCCAAGGCCATGCCGATGTGCCCGGCCAGGACGATGCCGAGGGTCAGCGCCAGCCAGTCGTGGACGAAGGTCGCGCTGGTGCGCCACACCAGCGGAGTGAGATGGGTGAACCACATCATGAGGCCGGTGCCCAGCATCACCAGGGTGGCGCCGGCGATCCAGGACGCGTAGAGCTTCTGTCCGGCGTTGAACTTCGCGGCCGGCCGGGAGGAAGGGCGCCTGTCGCGGCGCAGGGCGGCGCGCAGCCAGGTGCGGTCGTACGGTCCGAAGCGGTTGAGTCGGCCCAGGTCGGCGCGGAAGGCCCGGGAGACGAGTCCGGCGAGGACCGGAACGGGCAGGAGGAGTCCGGACCACTCGTGGACGGTGACGACCAGGGCGCGGCGGCCCACGAGCTGGGCGAGCTGCGGGACGTAGAGGCAGGCGGCCGTGAGGACGCAGACGCCCGTCAGTACGGCCGTGGCGCGGTGCACCCAGCGCTGGGCGGGGCCGAAGCGCCGTACGGCCGTGCCGGCGGGCGGGGTGTCAGTGGGTGGGCTCATCGTCGCGTCCGTTCGAGCGGCCGACCCAGGCGTCGATGTCGTAGCCGCGTTCCTCCCAGTAGCCGGGGCGGACGTCCTCGGTGACGGTGATGCCGGAGAGCCACTTGGCGGACTTGTAGAAGTACATGGGGGCCACGTAGAGGCGGACCGGGCCGCCGTGGGCGTGGCCGAGGTCCTCGTCCCGCATGCGCAGGGCGACCAGGACGTCCGCACGGCGGGCCTGATCGAGGGTGAGGCTCTCGGAGTAGGCGCCGTCGAAGCAGGTGAAGCGCACCGCCCCGGCCGTAGGGCGCACCCCGGCGGCGTCCAGGAGCCGGGACAGGCGCACCCCCTCGAACGGCGTGGCCGGCACCCGCCAGCCGGTGACGCACTGGACGTCCCGGACCGTGCGGGTCTGCGGCAGGGACCTCAGCTCCGCCAGGGTGTACGTGGCGGGGCGGTCGACGAGGCCGTCGACGGTGAGGCGGTAGGTGTCGGCGTTCTTCCGCGGGACGGAGGAGGTGACCGAGTAGTAGCGGAAGCCGCCGCCGTTCGGCAGCAGTCCGGTCAGGCCGGTGGGGTCCTTGTCGGAGGCTCCGGCGAGAAAGGACTCCAGGCCGCGTTGCAGGGTGGGCGCGGTGGCCACGCCGAGGGCGCCGAGGGCAAGGGTGCCGAGCAGGACCCGGCGGCCGATGGGCCTGCCGGGCTCGTGCCGTTCGGTTCCGCCGGTCCGCCCGGTCCGCTCGTCCTGGCCTGGTGACGGCTGTTCGGAGTTCACCGCTCCATTCGAGCACCCGCGCCCCGGCCGGGCCAGGGATCGCGGGTGCCCGTCAGACTTCCGTAACCACCGGAGTCCTAGGAGGTGCGCTCGGCCTCCTGGTCGAGCTGGAACGCCTCGTTGCCCAGTCCGATGCGGGCGTGTGTCTCGGGGGCGCGGGCGCGCAGGACCGCGCCCTGGACCAGCCCGGCGACGAGGGCGAGCCCGATGACGCCGGGCAGGATCCAGCTCAGGGAGGAGCCGGGGCCGGCTCCGACCAGCACGTCGAAGTCCTTCACCGTGTAGCCCGCGATCACCACCAGGGCGATGCCCGCCAGCGCGGAGGTGATCAGTCGCCAGGCCTGCGCGCCCGCGGCTCCGCGCCGTACGAAGAAGACGACGACGGACAGCGAGGCGATGGCCATCAGCACGATCACGCCGAGGGCGCCGATGTTGCCGCCCCAGGTGAACATGTGCAGGACGGGTGCGGTCGGGTCGCCGACGGGCTTGTCGTCGGTGAACGCGAAGACCAGGAGCAGCACGAGGGCGATGCCGGTCTGCAGCAGGGAGCCGGTGCCGGGGGCGCCGCTGGTGCCGGTGGTGCGGCCGAAGGCGCCGGGCAGCAGGCCCTCGCGGCCCATGGCGAAGGCGTACCGCGCGACGACGTTGTGGAAGCTGAGCATCGCCGCGAACATGCCGGTCACGAAGAGGATGTGCAGGACGTCGGTGAAGGTACCGCCGAGCCGTTCCTCGGTGAGGAAGAACAGCAGGCCCGCGCTCTGCTCCTGCGAGGTGCCGATGATCCCGGAGGGGCCGGTGGCGACGGTGAGCGCCCAGCTGCTGATGGCGAAGAAGACGGCGACGCCGGTGACCGCGAGGAACATCACCCGGGGCACGACCTCGTGCGGCTTGCTGGTCTCCTCGGCGTACACGGGGGCCTGTTCGAAACCGAGGAAGGCCGCGATGCAGAAGCACAGGGCGGTGCCGACGCCGGCGCCGGTGAGGGTGTCCGGGTTGAACGCGTGCAGCGACAGGCCCTCCTTGCCGGGGTCGGCGATGGCGGCGATGTCGAAGATCACGACCAGCAGCACCTCGATGACCAGCAGCACGCCGAGCACCCGCGCGTTGACGTCGATCTTCAGCCAGCCCAGCGCGCCGACGGCGAGCACGGCCACCAGCGACGGTATCCACCAGGCGATCTCGATGTCGGCGTAGGTGGCGAAGAGGCCGGAGACCTCGAAGCCGAAGATGCCGTAGATGCCGACCTGGAGGGAGTTGTAGGCGACGAGCGCGACCATGGCGGCGCCCGCGCCGGCGGTGCCGCCGAGTCCGCGGGATATGTAGGCGTAGAAGGCGCCCGCGTTGTGGACGTGCCGGCTCATCTCGGCGTAGCCGAGGCTGAAGAGGACCAGCACGGTGCCGAGGACCACGAAGAGCAGCGGCTGGCCGACGATGCCCATCACCGCGAATGTGGTGGGCATGACACCGGCGACCACCATGAGCGGGGCGGTCGCGGCGAGTACGGAGAGCAGCAGGCCCCCCGTGCCGAGCCGGTCGGCGCGCAGGGCGCGCTCCTGCCCCTTGAAGGTGCTGATGCCGTCGACTGCCTGTCTGCTCTTGCTCGTACTGTCCGTCGTCATCTCGGGACCGTCCTTGGGTCGGTGGTGGTGGTACGGCGGGTGCGAGGGGTGGGGTGATGGGGAGTGGCGGGGATGGGGTGATGGGGAGTGGTGGGGATGGGGTGATGGGGAGTGGTGGCGGGGATGGGGTCAGAGGGCCCCCAGGGCGATGGCGCGGGCGGTGTGGAAGGCGGTCAGGGGGTCGCGTTCGGGGTAGGACCAGGGGGCCGGTGTGACGTGGTCGCCGATCCGGTGGAACAGGGCGGCGGCCTCGGCGCCCCGGCCTTCGCAGACCTTGGCGTGTGCGAGGAAGTTCAGGTCGACCAGCCGGCGCGGATGGTCCTCGTGCTCCCACTCCAGCCACCAGTCGAAGGCGGCCTTCATCACCTGCCGGGCGCGTCGGCCGACCCAGTGTCCGGAGGCGACCGGGTCGGCGGGTTCGTGCCCGGCGGCGGCCAGGGTGCGGTAGCGCTCGGCGTGCGCGATGACCGGCAGGATGGCCAGCGGAGAGTCGGCGGGCGCCTGCTCGGCGGCCCAGTTGGCGAAGTCGTACACCTCGTGCAGCGGGTCCGGGCCCGCCTCCACACGACGCTCCGCGAGCCAGGCGACCACCAGGTGGTGGGCGTGGTGGTGGTCCGCGTAGCGGGTGCGGACCTGCTCGAAGATCCGGACCACGTCCCCCTCCGCTCCCTGGGCGCACTCCAGCATCAGCAGGCCCAGCCAGGGAGTCGGGTCGGCGGGCAGGAGCTGGGCCGCTTGCCGGCAGGTCTCGCGGACCCGGGCCGGTTTCTCCTTGCCGCGCAGCGCGCGCCGCACCTGGGCCAGGGCGAGCAGCACCGAGGCGTCACCGGAGTCGGGCTCGGCGAGCAGCCACTCGCGGGCCCAGCCGGCACAGTACGACTCCTTCGCGAGCACCGTGATCCGATGCCCCCGGCGGTCCCAGTCGTCCCCCGTACGGACGAGCAGTGAGCGGGTGTTCTGCCATCGGCCCTGCGCCAGCGCGGCCCTCGCGGCGGCGAGTTCGGCGTCGTCGAGAGCCTCGTCGAAGGCCTGTGCCGCGCGTTTGCGGGCACGGCCGAGGGGAGGCGGGGGTGGGGACACCGCGGAACTTCCTCACGCGCTCTTCTTGTGGCACGGCTCACGGCGGGTGGTCGGTGCGGCAGTGGTCGGCTGCCGACTGCCATGAGCTGATCACAGACAGCAAACCGTCAGCCCATGGATCACGTCAAGGGCACCCAGGCTGTTACACGCGTCAACTCCGGTCACGAACGGGCAACTTGTGACACCGGAGGCGTCGCGTCATCGCGGGTGCGCGGCGTTCGGGCACCGCTGCTTTGATGGCCGTATGAGTGCTGACGAGATCATCGACATCGTCGACGAGAACGACCGGGTGGTCGGGCAGTCGCCCCGCGGTGAGGCCTACGCCCGGGGCCTGCGCCACCGGTGCGCCTTCGTCCTGGTCCGGGACGCGCGGGGGCGGGTCTTCGTCCACCGCCGCACGGCCACCAAGCTGGTCTTTCCCTCGCTGTACGACATGTTCGTCGGCGGGGTCGTGGGCGCCGGCGAGGGATACGACGAGGCGGCACTGAGGGAGGCGGAGGAGGAACTGGGCGTGCGTGATCTGCCGCGCCCCGCGCACCTGTTCACGTTCCTCTACGACGACGGCGCGGGGCGGACCTGGTGGTCGGCGGTGTACGAGGTGCGCTGCGAGCGGCCCGTGCGGCCGCAGGCGGAGGAGGTGGCCTGGCACGCCTTCCTGCCGGAGGCGGAGGTGGAGCGGCGGCTGGGCGAGGGCGAGTGGGAGTGGGAGTGGGTGCCGGACGGGGTGGCGGCGTACGAGCGGCTCCGGGCGTGGCGGCAGGGAAGGCCCGGGGGGTCGGTAGGGTCCTCGGCGTGATCGAATTCGTGCGGAACGTCCGGTTGTGGTTCGCGCCGGCGGAGGTGCGGCGGGAGGGTACGACGCCCGACTACCGGTTCTCGCTGGCGAACGAGCGGACGTTCCTGGCCTGGCTGCGCACCGCGCTCGCGCTGATCGGCGGTGGATTCGCCGTGGATCAGTTCCTGCCGGATCTGCCGTGGGGGTGGCGGGTCGGGCTCGCGCTCGCATTGCTCGCCGCGGGTGCGCTGTGCGCGCTGCGGGCGGTCAACCACTGGGTGCGGTGCGAGCGGGCGATGCGGCGGGGGGAGGACCTGCCGGTGTCGCGCTTTCCGGCGCTGCTGAGTGCGGTGGTGGCGGTGGTGGCCGTCGCGATGGTCGTGGTGGTGCTCTTCGGGTGGACGGAATGAGCGGGGCGGTCCCCCGCGGGGCCGAGCGGGATCCCGGGCTGCAGCCCGAGCGGACCCGGCTGGCGTGGCGGCGTACGACGCTGTCGAGCACGGTGGTGCTCGCCCTGGCGGGGCGGGCGGCACTGGCGGGCGGGGGGTCGTCGGTGGGTGGGGTGGTGGCGGGGGTGGTGTGCTGCGGGTGCTGGGTGGGGCTTCTGGCCATCGCGCATCGACGGATTCGCGCGTTGGCCCGTGGCGGGGTGCCCGGGGAGCTGGTTCCCCGGTATGCGGCCGCGGTGGCGGTGTGTGTGGTGGGGCTGGTGGGGGGTGGGGCGGGGCTGGTGCTGGGCGGGTAGTCGCGGGCGAGTTGTCTTCGCCCCAGCCGCCCCTTCCCGTCCCGTCCCCGGGGCTGCGCCCCGGACCCCCGTGTCGTCCCCCTTCGGGCTTCGTCCTCGGAGTCCCCCGGAGGGGGTACCACCCCCGGACTCCCCCGCTCACTGGGGCAGCGTGACCACGATCTTGCCCCTGGTGCGGCCCTCCTGGTTCAGGCGGTGGGCCTCCGCCGCCTGGGCCAGGGGGAAGGTCTGTGAGACGTGTACCGTCAGGACGCCCTGGTCGGCCAGTTCGGAGAGGCGGGACAGGTCCTGGGGGTCGGGGCGGACGAACCAGTACTGGCCACCGAGGTCCACCACCCCCGGGTCGGCGATCGAGGCCAGGCGGCCGTCGGGGGCCAGGAGGTTCACGGAGGCCTTGAGGGCGTCCTGGCCCACGGTGTCGAACACCGCGTCCAGGCCCTCGGGGGCCAGACCCCGTACCCGTTCCGCGAGGCCCTCGCCGTAGCTCACCGGCTCCCCGCCCAGTCCGCGGACGAAGTCGTGGTTGTGCTCGCTCGCCGTGCCGATCACCCTGGCGCCGAGGTGGGCCGCGAGCTGGACGGCGATGGATCCCACCCCGCCGGCCGCGGCGTGCACCAGGACGGTCTCACCCCGCTCGACACCGAGGACACGGTGCAGCACCTGGTACGCGGTCAGGCCGACGAGGGGAAGGCCCGCCGCCTCCTCGAAGGACAGGGTGCGCGGCTTGCGCGCCAGGGTGCGTACCGGGGCCGCCACGTACTCCGCGAAGGTGCCCTGGGACAGGACGTCCTTGCGGACATAGCCGATCACCTCGTCACCGACGGCGAACTCCGGTACGGCCGGACCTGGTTGCACCACCACGCCCGCCATGTCCCAGCCGGGGACGACCGGGAAGACCGCCGGAAGGACCGGGTCGAGGTAGCCCTCGCGGCACTTCCAGTCGACCGGGTTGACGCCTGCCGCCCGCACCTTCACCAGCACCGAGTCGGGACCGACCTTGGGGTCGTCGACCTCTCCGAGTTCGAGTACCTCGGGGCCGCCGTACCGTGCGTAGCTGATCGCCTTCATGGATCCGACCCTCCAAGGTCCGCGCCCGCCGTGCAAGCCGGATCGTCCGATACACGCCATTCGCGTGGCGGCGGAACATCCGGCGGACACCCTCAACGCCTATCGTGGGCCCGATCACGTTTCCCCCTCGCTCTGGACGGCATACCGACCGGTCGGCATCATAAGGCGGGTAGTGTTTCCCGCCCGGAGGAGCGACGATGAGCACCGACCACCCGCCCGGACTCGATCTCGACCGGCTTCGCGGCCTGCTGAGCCGGGAGCGGCCCGGCCTGGTGAGCGGCCCGCTCTCCGGCCGGCTGATCGAGGGCGGCCGGTCGAATCTCACCTACGCGGTCTCCGACGGCACCGCGCGATGGGTCGTACGGCGCCCGCCGCTCGGCCATGTCCTGGCCACCGCGCACGACATGCGGCGCGAACACCGGGTGATCAGCGCGCTGCACCCCACCGCCGTACCGGTGCCGCGCCCCGTGCTGCTGTGCGAGGACGAGGAGGTGCTCGGGGCACCCTTCTACGTCATGGAGTTCGTCGAGGGCACCCCGTACCGCACCGCGGACCAGCTCGCCCCGCTCGGTCCCGAGCGCACCCGGGATGCCGTGCTGAACCTGGTGGACACCCTGGTCGAGCTGCACGCGGTGGATCCCGGCGAGGTGGGGCTCGCGGACTTCGGCCGCCCCGAAGGCTTCCTGGACCGTCAGTTGCGACGCTGGGGCAAGCAGCTGGACGCCTCCCGCAACCGGGAGCTGGCCGGGATCGACGAGCTGCACGCAGCCCTCGGGCGCGAGCTGCCCGTCTCCCCGGCGCCGTCCGTGGTGCACGGCGACTACCGGCTCGACAACGCGCTGATCGGCGAGGACGACAGGATCAGGGCCGTCCTCGACTGGGAGATGTCCACCCTCGGTGACCCGCTCACCGACCTCGGGCTGCTGGTGATGTACAGCATGCCGCTGGGCATGCCGGACTCGCCCGTCTCCACGACCGCCGAGGCCCCCGGGCACCCCACACCGGCCGAGCTGGTCGAGCGGTACGCCGTCCGGTCCGGGCGCGACGTCTCCGCGGTGTCCTGGTACACGGCGTTCGCCTGGTTCAAGCTGGCCGTGATCCTGGAGGGCATCCACTACCGCTACACACTGGGCCGGACGGTCGGGCGCGGCTTCGACCGCATCGGCGATCTGGTCCCGGTCTTCATCGAGCACGGTCTGACCACTCTTCAGGAAGGCTGACCCGTCATGGACTTCGCGTTCGACGCACGCACCGAGGAACTGCGCGCCAGGCTTCTCGCCTTCATGGACGAGTACGTCTACCCGGCCGAGCGGCTCGCCCACGAGCAGCGTGCCCGGCTGGCCTCGCCGTGGGAGGACGTCCCCGTCGTGGCGGAGCTGAAGGCCGAGGCCCGTCGGCAGGGGCTGTGGAACCTCTTCCTTCCCGACGACGAGTACGGGGCCGGCCTCACCAACCTCCAGTACGCCCCGCTCGCCGAGATCATGGGCCGCTCCCCGCAGATCGCCCCGACCGTCACCAACTGCGCGGCTCCCGACACCGGGAACATGGAGGTGCTGGCGCAGTTCGGCGACGAGGCCCAGAAGAAGCAGTGGCTGGAGCCCCTGCTGGCCGGTGAGATCCGCTCGGCGTTCGCGATGACCGAGCCGGACGTGGCCTCCTCGGACGCCACCAACATCACCACGCACCTGCGGCGGGACGGCGACGAGTACGTGGTCAACGGCCGCAAGTGGTACATCTCCGGGGCGATGCACCCGGAGTGCAGGATCTTCATCGTGATGGGCAAGACCGACCCGGAGGGGGCGGACGTCCGCCGCCAGCAGTCCATGATCCTCGTCCCGCGCGACACCCCGGGCGTCACGATCACCCGCGCCATGCAGGTGTTCGGTTACGAGGACCATTACCACGGCGGACACGCCGAGGTGATCTTCGACGACGCGCGCGTGCCGGTCTCGAACCTGATCGGTGAGGAGGGCGGCGGCTTCGCCATCGCGCAGGCCCGGCTCGGCCCCGGCCGGATCCACCACTGCATGCGGCTGATCGGCATGGCCGAGCGTGCCATCGAGCTGATGTGCCGCCGCGCGGTGTCCCGGGACGCGTTCGGCAAGCCGCTGGCACAGCAGGGTGTGGTGCAGAACTGGATCGCCGACGCGCGCGTGGCGGTCGAGCAGCTGCGGCTGCTGGTGCTGAAGACGGCCTGGATGATGGACACCGTCGGCAACCGGGGCGCCCACACCGAGATCCAGGCCATCAAGATCGCCACCCCGCGCACGGTCGTCGGCATCCTCGACCGGGCGATCCAGCTGTACGGCGCGGGCGGGGTCAGCCAGGACTTCCCGCTCGCCGAGCTGTACGCCGGTGCCCGCACCCTGATGATCGCCGACGGGCCCGACGAGGTGCACCAGCGGTCGCTGGCGCGCCGGGAGCTGAAGAAGTACCGGTAGGCACGGTCGTCAGGAGCCGCCGGTGGTGGGGGGTGTGCGGACGGACGCCCCCCCACCACCGGGGTACGGGCCCTTCGTCACCCGCGGGCCGGTGAAGGGAGAACGGCGCGCGACGCCGTTCCCGCTCGTCGGCCGGTCAGCGCTCCAGGTCCCCGCGCATCCGCACGAAGAGCTTTCCGGCGTCGGCGAGCGTGCTGTCCTCGAAGAGCGCGACGGCCGCCGTTCCCTCGTCGGCCCACCCGCAGATGACGTTGCCGTCCTCGCTCAGGGAGGCCAGCAGGCACTCCACCGAGCCGCCGAGCGGTCCGGGCTCCACCGGCTCCGCCTGGGGCTGCCCCAGCTCCGGGTCCCACTGGATGTACTCGAGCATGCCCCGGAACAGGTGCTCACGGCGCTTGCTGGTGTCCTCGGGCACCTGGTCCACGCCCTCGAACAGCACCGGCGCGCCCTGTCCGCCCGGGTCGCCGTAGTTCCCGACGACCAGGGTCATGCCGTCGCGCATCTCGCCCGGGTCGACGGGAGTGTCCGTCAGCGCCCTGTCCCCCGTCAGTTTGTCCAGGCCGCCCGCCGTGGGGGCGTCCACCAGGGCGCGCGGAGCGTTGGGCTCCGCGGAGGGCGCCGGTGACTGTGCTCCGGAGACCTGCCCGCTCGGGGAGGCGACCGGGACGGGCACGTCGTCCGCCCGGCAACCGCTGACCGCCGTCAGCATCGCCAGCACCGCCACCGCCGTCAGGCCCGCTCTCGCCGCAGACGCACGCTTCATGAAACCCCCCGCTGTCGATCCACTCGTCCTGGCCGCCGCGCCGGGCGGCGGGCATGATCAGTGACGAGCCGTTCCGGCCGGATGGTTCCCGTTCGGCACGGTCGCCCCGCCGGCCGGGCGCCGCGCGGGGACGGGCGGGGTGACGGCGCGAAGACGGGCCGGCGATGCGGCGGCCCGCCACCACACGGGGCCGCCGCCCCGGCCCCGCAGCGGTGCCCCGGGCGGCCGTCGACGCGGATGCTCCCCGATGCCGCCGGGCGGCTCAGGGGCGCAGCGCCCGCAGCAGCAGGTCCGCCAGGTGGTCGGCGACCTCCTGAGGGCTGAGCGGGCCGTCGGGGCGGTACCAGGTCGACAGGTGGTGCACGGAGCCGAAGTGGTAGTCGACCACGAGGTCGGCCGGGGTGGCCGTGGAGAAGACGCCCTCCCGCTGGCCCTCCTCGATCAGCGCGCGGAAGCGTTCGTGGTAGCGGCGGCGCTCGGCGCGCACCTGCTTGTTCTTCTCCGGGCCGAGGTGGTGCATGGAGCGGAAGAAGATGGACGCGTCGTCGAGGTTCTCGATCGTGGTGACGACGACGTCGGCCGCCGCGCCGCGCAGCCGCTTCTCGATCGGCTCGTCGGCGTTCGCGAAGTGGTCCAGCCGTTCCTGCTGGAGGCGGAGCACGCGCGCGTACACCTCGTGCAGCAGGTCGTCCTTGGAACCGAAGTAGTGGTACAGCGCCCCCTTGGTGACGCCGGCCGCCTCCACGATCTCCTGCACCGAGGTGCGGTCGTAGCCCTGCTCGGCGAAGAGCCGGGTGGCGGCGGCCAGCAGCCGCTGCGGCACGGGAGCCCCGTCACCGTCCGTCGTCCTGGGCACTGCCGCCACCCGCCTTTCCGTGTCGCTGTCAGTCGTCGTGGGCCGGGGAACGCGGTTCCCGACGGAGGATCTTCCCACTGTCCGCGCCCGGCGCGTCCGGCAGGATCTTTGCCCGGTGTGGTTCCGTGCGGGCGGCCAGTCTCTCCCCGGGACGGGCGGCGGGTACAGCCGGGTCCGTGCCGGCACCGGCCGGGGCGGTCACCGGACGGTCTCCCAGTGCTGCTGGATGCGGTTCATGCCGGAGAGCCAGCGGTCGGGATCGGTGGCGCGGGCCGTGTAGTACTCGGCGACCTCGGGGTGCGGGAGGATCAGGAAGCGGTCCTCCTCGATGCCGCGGAAGAGGGCGTCGGCCACGTCGTCCGGTTCGATCGCGGTGGGCTTGAGAACCAGGTCCCCCGCGCTGCCGGTGGCGTCGAGCATGTCGGTGCGCACGCCCTGCGGGCAGATCGCGTGCACCTTCACCCCGCGGTGGCGGTACGTCAGCGACAGCCACTCGGCGAAGGCGTAGGCGCCGTGCTTGGTGACGCTGTAGGGAGCGGTGCCGATCATGGTGAGCAGTCCGGCGGCGGAGACGGTGGAGACGAAGCGGCCGCCGCCGCGCTCCAGCCAGTCCGGCAGCAGTGCGTGCGCCGCGCGGACGTGCGCCATCACGTTGACGTCCCAGGAGAGGGCCCAGCCCGGCTCGTCGAGGGGTTCGCCGGGCTCCCCGCCGTCGCGTCCGACGCCGGCGTTGGCGCAGTAGACGTCGATCGTCCCGCCGAGCGCCTCCCGGGCCTCGGTGACGATCGAGGAGGCGTCGCCCGGGACGGCGGTCCCGCCGATCTCCGCTGCGACGGCCTTCGCGCGGTCCGCGTCCAGGTCGTTGACCACGACCCGCGCCCCCTGGGCCGCGAAGCGGCGGGCGAGCGCCGCTCCGATGCCGCCCCCGGCTCCCGTGACGACCACGTTCGCACCCTGCACGGCTCGCACCATCGGACTCCTTCGACACGGCTCCCAGCGGCTTCCGGCCATCAGACTAACCGGTCGGTATGCACAGTGGAAGAGGTCTTCGGCGTGGGGCCGGTCCGGTTCGTTCCCCGGGCCGGTCGCCCGCGCTAGCGTGCGTGGGCATGACACCCGCCGCGATCACGGAGGTCACCGTATGACGTTGTCCAGACGAAACCTGTTAGCCACCGGCACGGCCGCGTTCGCGGCCTCCGCCGCACCGGCGGCCGCCGCTTCCGGGCCGACGGCACCCCGTGGTGGCGGCGGAAGGCTGCGCACGGGATTCGAACGGCTCGCCGCGGACGGTTACGCGCTGCTCGACGGGCAGCGGGTGGGCGTGGTCACCAACCCCACCGGCATCACCCGGGACGTGCGGCACATCGTCGACGTCATGCACGGCGACGACCGGGTCGATCTGATCGCCGTCTTCGGTCCCGAGCACGGCTTCCGGGGCACCGCACAGGCGGGCGGCTCCGAGGGCCGCCACGACGACCCGGCGACCGGCCTGCCGGTCTACGACACGTATCTGAAGAGCGGTCAGGCACTCGCCGACATCTTCACCGCGTCCGGCGTGGACACGGTGGTCTTCGACATCCAGGACGTCGGCGCGCGGTTCTACACCTACATCTGGACCCTGTTCGACTGCATGGAGTCGGCGCGGACGGCGGGCAAGCGGTTCGTGGTCCTGGACCGGCCGAACCCGGTGACCGGGCGGGCCGCGCTGGGGCCGGTGCTGCACAAGGAATTCGCGACCTTCGTCGGACGGCAGCCGATCTCGCAGGCGCACGGCATGACGGTGGCCGAGCTGGCGCGGCTGTTCAACGGGGAGTTCCTGCCGGCGCCGGTGCCGCTGGAGACCGTACGGATGTCGGGCTGGAAGCGGTCGGACTTCTACGACGCCTCCGGGCTGCCGTGGGTGCCGCCGAGCCCGAACATGCCGACGCCGGAGACGGCGCTGGTGTACTCCGGGACGTGTCTGTTCGAGGGCACGAACCTGTCGGAGGGGCGGGGCACCACCCGGCCGTTCGAACTGCTGGGCGCGGAGGGGATCGGCCGGGACTGGGCGGAGGAGGCGAACGGGCTGGGGCTGGGAGGCGTGCGCCTGCGTGAGGCGTACTTCGCGCCGACGTTCTCCAAGTTCCAGGGGAAGACCATCGGCGGCGTGCAGCTGCACGTCCACGACCGGGAGGCGTTCGACCCGGTGCGGACGGGGATCGGGCTGCTGATCACGGCCAGGCGGTCGTGGAGCGGGTTCGCCTGGCGCCCGGACCACTGGATCGACAAGCTCACGGGCTCCACGCTCGTGCGCACAATGATCGACGCGGGCGCGGACACGGACGAGGTGGTCGGTGGCTGGCAGGAAGAGCTGACGGGGTTCCGGAGGATGCGGCGGGAGTACCTCCTCTACCGCTGAGCGGGGCGGGGCGGACGGCGGCGGGTCACGGACGACGACCCGCCGCCGTTCCGCCTGGGAGCGCCCGCACGGCTGTGACCTGCGGTGTCGCGGGTCTCGCCGGATCGGTACGGGGCTGCGGTCCCGGTGGATCGGTGAGCCGTGTGCATATCGGGCGGCTGTTCAGGAACCCGTGGAAGCCGCGGGGAGTTCTCAGTCTGTCGAGGAGGCGCTCCTTCCCCGCGGGGAGGGCCCGGATCGCGTGACCGGCGGTGTTTCCGTGTCCGACCACAACTGAAGCACGAGCCACAGGAGTTGGCCCGCGTGCCCCCGGCCGCCGGCTGAAGGGGGCAGCGGAAAAAAGGATGGAGCCGATTCATGTGTCGATACGTCTATTCGGCGACGTCCGTTCGACGACGCCGAAGTGACCGGATTACAGGTGCAGGTGTGACGGAGGTGCAGGACGATGGCCGGTTTCCGGAGTCTGGCGAGACAGGTCCGAGATCCGCGGTGTGATCTGGCACTGCGGCGCTATTCGCTGCGCAAGTGCCTTGAGCGGTTCGCTCCTTACGGGCACAGGGCGACCTGGGACCATCTGTGCTCGCGGGCCGGGTTCGATCCCGAGGACCGCTCCGTCGACCCGGTGCGGCTCGTGGCCGCGCTGGACGAGCTGGAGGAGGCCCGGGCGGTCTGGCTGGCCTACGAGGTGGAGTTCGCCGAGCGCCGCAGGAAGGAGAAGCACGACGGACTGCGCAGGCCGGGCAGTGTGGACGACTGGCACCGGCTGACCTGGGGAGGTTTCGGTGTGGCCTGGTGCGACGACCCGCGGGTGCATCCGCGGGAGCCACTGGCCGAGGTGCTGCGGCGGCTGATCGCCGCCCTGGAGCGTGAGCCGGGTACGGCCTGCCCCGTGTGCCGGGGGGAACGGCTCGTGTGGCGGCACGACCTGGATCACGAGCCCTCGACGGGCCCGGTCTGCACGGACTGCGGAATCCTGGTGCCGCGCCCCGTGCTCACCCCCGGGGCCATGGCGGACGCCCGCCGGGCGAGGCTGCTGGTCTCGGCCTGAGACGTAGGGAGCAACGGGGGCAGGGGGTGCGCCGGGGATGCCGCACCCCCGAGGGCTCCGGGGACGGTAGCAGGCGTTAAACCGCTCGTACCGGAAATTTTCACCCTGGACAGTCGGTGGCGACGAAACGCACCTGAGAGCCCAGGGGAGCTGTCCGATGTCGACGCTACGCGTCACCGCCGAAGTCCTGACCGTTCACGAACACCCGGGCGCCGACGCCCTCGAACTGGCCCAGGTGGGCCTGTACCGGGCCGTTGTCGCCAAGGGCGCCTACCGCACCGGCGACGTGGCGGTCTACATCCCCGAACAGTCCGTGCTGCCGGCCGGGCTGATCGAGGAGCTGGGGCTGACCGGGCGCCTGGCGGGCGGGAACCACGACCGGGTCAAGGCGATCCGGCTGCGCGGGGAGCTGTCGCAGGGCATCGTGTGCCGGCCGAAGGCGCTCGCGGATGTCGACCTGGTGCGGTCCGCCGCCGACGGCACCGACTTCGCGGAGCCGCTGGGCATCACCAAGTGGGTTCCACCGGTGCCGCCGACCATGAACGGCGAGGTGGAGTCCGCGCCGGAACTGCTGCCCTGGGTCGACATCGAGAACATCCAGCGCTACCCGGAGATCTTCAGCCCGGGCGAGCCCGTGGTGCTCACCGAGAAGCTGCACGGCACGGCCTGCCTGCTGACGTACTCCGCCGAGGAGAACCGGGTGTACGTCTCCTCCAAGGGGTTCGGCGCCCGGTCGCTGGCCCTGAGGGAGGACCCGCGCAACCTGTACTGGCGTGCGGTGCGCGCACACGGTGTCGCCGAGGCCGCGGCGGAGCTCGCCGTCAGGCTGGGGGCGCGGCGGGTCGGTGTCTTCGGCGAGGTGTACGGCGCGGGGGTGCAGGACCTGACGTACGGCGCGGACGGCCGCCGCGACACCCTCGGGTACGCGGTGTTCGACGTGTCCGCCGAGATCGACGGCCGGGTGCGCTGGCTGGACGCCGCGGCACTGCTGGAGGACCGGCTGCCGCTGGTGCCACGGCTGTTCTCCGGCCCGTACGACAGTGAGCGGGTGCTGGCGATCGCCAGTGGCCGGGAGACGGTGTCCGGCCGGGAGCTGCACCTTCGGGAGGGCGTGGTGATCCGGCCCGCGGTCGAGCGGCACAGCCCGGTGACCGGCGGTCGCGCGGTGGCCAAGGCCGTGAGCCCGGCGTATCTGACCCGCAAGGGCGGAACCGAGTACGAGTGAGCCGGACGTCGCGGGCCGCCGGCCTTCCGGCACCGGTCCGCGAACCCGGCCCGCGCCGGGCAGCCCGCGAAACCGCCGTGCGTGGCGGCCCGCGGTCCGCCCCGGACGGGCGCCCGTGCGGGACCCACGGGACAGCCCCAAGCGAGCACCATGCGGGTCGACACCGGCGGACGACGTGCAACGACACGGAGGGCCGTCCGCGAGGGCGGCCCTGGCGGGCTGCACGGGACGGCCACCCGGGCGGAGCGCACGGGAGAACGACCTGGAGGGGCGGCCCGCGGGACGGGCCCTCAGCGGCCGACCAGGAGATCGACTAGAAGAGACAGCCCGCCGAGGGCGGCGCGGGACGGTGACCCGGGCGGACAGTCCTCGAGGCGGCCCTGCGGGGCTCCCTCGGAAGGCCGGTCCCTGTGGGCGCCCCGCGAGGCCGGTCCACGAGCCCGGCGCGGGTGGCCGTCCGAGCCACGGCTCCGGGAGACGGACACCGGACGGCGGACCCCGGGCACCGGGCCGTGCACCGGTCCGAGAGACCGCCCGGACCACGGACCGGCCTACCGACCAGCGAGAACGGCCCGCTGGACCGGGCCGTGGCGCGCCCTCCGGCCTGGTCAGTGGTCGTCGCGTGCCCGCTGCCCGTTCCCGGTCAGCAGGCGGGAGCCGGTCTGGCGTTCGCCGAAGGCGTCGTCCGGGTTGGACAGGACACAGCTGTCCAGGGAGAGGCAGCCGCAGCCGATGCAGTCCGTGAGGTGGTCGCGCAGGCGGTTGAGCTGCCGGATGCGCTCGTCCAGCTCCGAGCGCCAGGCCTCCGACAGATGCGCCCAGTCGTCCCGGGTGGGGGTTCGTTCCTCCGGCAGCTCGGCGAGCGCCGCGCGGATCGTGGCGAGCGGGATGCCGACGCGCTGGGCGGCGCGGATGAAGGCGACCCGGCGCAGGGTGTCACGGCTGTAGCGGCGCTGGTTGCCCGGTGTGCGCCGACTGCTGATCAGGCCCTTGGACTCGTAGAAGTGCAGGGCGGAGACGGCGGCGCCGCTGCGGGCGGCGAGCTGGCCGACCGTGAGCTCGTGGATCTTCTCTGGAATCCGGTGCACTCCTCGAACCCTACCGACGCCGCGACGCCCGGGTGCGTTGACAGGGGCTCCCCGTCCGACCATGCTAAGCAGTTGCTTAGGCATGCGCACGCGGATGCGCCTGCTACTACGTGACGCGAGAGGCCGGGACATGGCAGAGCCGAGGATCTTCACGTCCGTCGACGACCTGAAGGCGGCGGTGGGTGAACAGCTGGGGTACACCGACTGGCTGGAGGTCGACCAGAAGCGGATCGATCTGTTCGCCGAGGCCACCGGGGACCACCAGTGGATCCACGTCGATCCGGAGAAGGCGGCGACGGGCCCGTTCGGCACGACCATCGCGCACGGCTATCTGACGCTGGCGCTGCTGCCGCTGTTCGGCCCGCAGCTGATCTCCGTCGAGGGCGTGCGGATGGGCGTCAACTACGGCACCAACAAGGTGCGCTTCCCCGCCCCGGTACCGGTCGGCTCACGCCTGCGAGCCACCGCGACGGTCACCGCCGTGGACGAGGTGACGGACGGCGTGCAGTTGACCACGGCGTTCACCGTGGAGCGCGAGGGCGGCGACAAGCCGGTGTGCGTGGCCGAGTCGGTGGCCCGCTACTACTTCTGAGCGGCGCCGGCCCTCCGGGCCCCGACCATCCTGAGCACGAGATCGGCGTAGAGCTCGCCGACCTGCTCGGGGGTGCGGGGCCCGTCGACGTTGAACCAGCGGGCGACGTCGATGCACAGGGAGAGCACGGCGAGGGTGGTGCCCGGTACGTCGGTGACGTCGAAGTCGCCGGAGCGCACACCCTCCTCGATGATCCCGCGCACCTCGGCGTCGACCTGGCGCCGCAGGCCGACGATCTCCGCGCGGGCGTCGGGTCCGAGCGAGTCGAGTTCGTACTGCACGACCCGGGCGGTGGTACGGCCGCCGGCGTGCCAGCGGACGAAGGAGCTGACCGCGTCCGCGAGCCGCTCGGCCGGGGTGCCCTCGGCGCGGGCCGCCGTGCGCAGGATCTCCACGGCCTTCTCGTGGCCGATCCTGCTGATGCGGTGCAGCAGTTCTTCCTTGGTCTTGTAGTGGATGTAGAGCGCCGCCGGGCTCATCCCGGCGCGGCCCGCGATGTCGCGGGTCGTGGTGGCGTGGTAGCCGCGCTCCGCGAACGCCTCCACGGCGGCGAGCAGCAGCCGTCGGGCCGCATCGGGCGTGACCTCACCCCACGGCTGCGCCTCACCGCCGGCCGTCTCCTCCGCCGTACTCATCGCTCACCCCATTCGCTGGCAGGGACAACACCATACCGGCTAGGGTGAGCGAGCGCTTAGCGCCGGTCCGGCGGAGCATCGCGGAGCCCGGTCGGGGAGCCCTCGCCGGCCGAAGGACGCCGGCCCCGCCCCGGCGGCACCGGTCGGGTGCCGGGCTCCCCCGCCCGCCCGCCCGCGGCTCCGCCCCTCCGCCCGAGCCCGAGTGCCCGGCTCGGGGCCACCGCGTCGACGCCCTCCTCCGCCTCGCGGCTGGGTGTCGCCCTCCGCCCGCCCGTGCGCGACGCGGATCCCCGGTCCCCGCGCCCGCTCCGCCGGGACGGGATCCGGCGCTCCGCCTCAGAGCTTCTGCAGGGGGTCGTGCTCGGCGAGCAGCTTCTCCAGGCGGGCCTGGTCGACGCGGTTCACGATCTGTCCGGCCTCCTGGCGGTCGCGGATGACCTTGGCCAGGGTGAAGGCCGAGGTGACGAGGTACAGGACCGCGATGCCCAGGAAGGCGCGGACCCAGGCATCGGTCTCCAGGTTGAAGATGCCGACCGCGGTGGCGCCCAGGGCCACTCCGAAGGACGCCACGGCCTGCCCGTAGAAGGCGGCCGTGCTCTGCTGCTTGACCGGTGTGTCGCTCATGGTGACAAGACTCCGCGGATGTGGCCGCGGCCACATCCGCTCGGATACTCAGGCGCGTACTCAGAAGGCCGAAACCCCGGTCAGGGAACGGCCGATGACCAGCTTCTGGATCTGGCTGGTGCCCTCGTACAGGGTCATCACGCGCGCGTCGCGCAGGAGTTTGCCCGCCGGGTACTCGTCGATGTAGCCGTAGCCGCCGAAGACCTGCAGGGCGTTGTTGGCCGCGCGGACGGCCGCCTCCGAGGCGAAGAGCTTGGCCTTGGAGGACTCGACGGCGAACGGCCGCCCCCGGTCGATCAGATCGGCGACGCGCCAGGTCAGCAGCCGGGCCGCGTCGACGTCCACGGCGATGTCGCTGATCAGCTCCTGGACGAGCTGGTGGCGGGCGATGGGCTTCCCGAACTGCTCGCGCTCCCTGGCGTAGCGCACGGCGGCGTCCAGGGCGGCCTGGGCGATCCCGACGCAGCCGGCCGCCACCGACATCCGGCCCTTGGCGAGGGCGGCCAGGGCGATCGAGAAGCCCTTGCCCTCCTCCCCCAGCATCGCGCCGGCGGGAACGCGGACGTCCTGGAGGACCAGCTCGGCGGTGGCCTGGCCGCGCAGACCGAGCTTGCCGTGGACGGTGCGGCGGGTGAGCCCCGGGGTGTCCGTGGGGACGAGGAAGGCGGAGACGCCCTTGTGACCGGGGGCGTCGGTGGAGCGCGCGAAGAGCAGGACGACGTCGGCCCAGGTGCCGTTGGTGATGAACATCTTGGTGCCGGTGATGACGTAGTCGTCGCCGTCCCGCACCGCGCGTGCGGTGAGGTTGCCGGCGTCGGAGCCGGTGCCCGGCTCGGTGAGGCCGAAGCAGCCGACGTACTCCCCGGAGGTGAGGCCCGGCAGCCAGGTGCGCTTCTGCTCCTCGCTCCCCCGGGCGGCGATCGTCTTGGCGACCAGGCCGAGGGAGACCGAGACGATGCCGCGCACGGAGGAGTCGCCACGGCCCAGTTCCTCGGTGACCAGGCAGTACGCGAGATGGTCGCCGCCACAGCCGCCGTACTCCTCGTCGACCGTCAGCCCGAGGAAGCCGACCTCGCCGAGCTTCCTGACGATGCCGCGGTCGACTTCCTCGGCGCGGTCCCAGGCGGCGGCGTGGGGCGCCACCTCGCGTTCCACGAAGTCGCGGGCGAGCCGGCGGACGGCCTCCTGCTCGTCGCTCAGCTCCAGGTCCATACCGAGTCACCCCACGTGAGATCCGCTTGCCGTGCGCCTTCGAAGGCCGCACCCGATTTAATTAGCACTGCTAGTTTCTGTTCGCGGTCCTACTATGTGCCCCATGGCCCGACCGCGCAAGCCCTTGCTCAGCACCGACCGGATCGTCGAAGCGGCCCGGGCGCTCGTGGACGCGGAAGGCCTGGCCGCCGTCTCCACGCGCCGGCTCGCCGCGGAGCTCGGGGTGAGCGGGCCCTCGCTCTACAACCACTTCCGCACCAAGGACGAGATCCTCGAGGCGGTGGCCGACTCGGTGAGCGCGCTGGTCGACCTGTCGATGTTCGAGGACGGGCGGGACTGGCGGACCGCACTGCGCGACTGGGCGGTCTCCTACCGCGGCGCGCTGCGCGACCATCCGAACATCGTCCCCGTGATGGCCCGCGGCCCCGGCCGCCGTCCGGCAGCCCTGCGGCTGGCGGACGCGGCCTATGGGGCGATGGTCGAGGCGGGCTGGCCGCCCGCGCAGGCCACCTCCATCGGCGCGCTGATGCGGTACTTCATCATGGGCTCCGCGCTCGGCTCCTTCGCGGGCGGCTTCGTCGACGACGCCGGCGCCTACGACCCCGCCGACTACCCGCACCTCGGGCAGGCCCATCTGCTCTCCGAGCAGCAGGAGAAGATCGACGAGCGGGCCTTCGAGACGGGCCTGGCCGCCCTGCTGGACGGGCTGGCGCTCCAGTACGAGCACGTGCGGAGGGGTACCTGAGGTCTGAGGCGAACCGCCGGAGGGGCTGAAGTCAGCGGGTGCCGCCGGCACGGCGACGGCGCCCGCCGTCGCAAGGGCGCCCGGACAGCCGCGGGCCGGCCGGGCCTCCGGGCCGGTCTGACGCGGACGGCGGACCCCCCGCCACGCCGGGGAACCGTCCCCCTCCGGCTCCGTCCGGGGCCCGCGGCCCAGGCGCCCACGGGCGCTTCGGTGGTGGACGCCTCCCGGGGGACCGGGGCAACTGCCCGCGGCCCGGCTCACCGGCCTACCCCAGGTTCTCGGGGAGCCGGGGCATGACGGGGCCGCGGGCGCGAGCGGGCCAGCGTATTGTCAGAAGATCACCAGTGCCCGTCCGCCCTTGCCCGCGAGCATGGTGTCGAAGGCGGACGGGATGTCGTCCAGGGTGATCCGTTCGGTGACGAGGGCGCCCAGGTCCAGGCGGCCCGCCCGGATGTGCCCGGCGAGGACCGGAAGGTCCCGGGCCGGGTCGGAGTTTCCGTAGACGCAGCCGGAGAGGGTCCGGCCCCAGTGGAAGATCTCCAGGGCGTTGAAGGTGACCTGCTGGTCCTTGCCGCCGATGCCGACGACCGTGGTGCGCCCGCCGCGCCGGGTGGATTCCCAGGCGGTACGGATGGTGATCGCCCGGCCCACACACTCCACGGCCACGTCCACGCCTTCCTTGCCGGTGCGGGCGCGGATCTCCCGGGCGGTGGTGTCCGACGCGACCAGGTAGTCGGTGGCGCCGGCGGAGCGGGCCAGTTCCTCCTTCTCCGGGGAGACGTCGACCGCGACGATCGTGGACGCGCCCGCGATCCTGGCGGCCTGGAGAGCGGCGAGACCGACTCCCCCGACGCCGAACACCGCCACGGTCTCTCCGGGCCGCACCTGGGCGGAGTGGTGGACGGCGCCGTAGCCGGTGAGCACCGCGCAGCCCAGCAGGGCGGCGTCGGTGAGCGGGACACCGTCCGGGGCGGGCAGCACGCAGGAGGCGGGCACCACCGTCTCCTCGGCGAACGCGGCGACGTTCAGCCCGGGGTACAGGTCGGTGCCGTCGTCGGCGCGGCGGGCGTGTACCTCGGCGGCGCCGGCCAGCGCGTTCGCGCAGAGCCAGACCTCGCCGCGCGCGCAGGCGGGGCAGGCGCCGCAGGACGGGGCCCAGTTGAGGACCACACCGTCACCGGGCGAGACATGGGTGACGCCCTCGCCGACGGCGAGGACCGTACCGGCACCCTCGTGGCCGAGGACGGCCGGAACCGGCAGGCGCATGGTGCCGTTGGACAGAGACAGATCGGAGTGGCAGACGCCGGCGGCGGCGAGCCGGACGCGGACCCGGCCGGGTCCGGGCGCGGGCAGGTCGATCCCCGTGATCTCCAACGGGGCGCCGACGGCGGGCAGAACGGCGGCACGTACGGCCATGATGGTGACGACTCCCCTAGAACTGGAGGGACTTGGTCTGGAGGTACTCGGTCATGCCGTGCACGCCGAGTTCACGGCCCACGCCGGACTGCTTGTAGCCCCCGAAGGGCGCGAGCGGGTTGAAGCGGCCGCCGTTGATGTCGACCTGGCCGGTGTCCATGCGGCGGGCGAAGGCCACCGCCTCCGCCTCGTCCCCGGCCCAGACGGCGCCCGCGAGGCCGTAGACGGTGCCGTTGGCGATGCGCAGGGCGTCGTCCTCGTCGTCGTAGCGCAGGACGGACAGGACGGGGCCGAAGATCTCCTCCTGGGCGATGGTCATCCCGGGGGTGACGTCGGCGAAGACGGTGGGGCTGACGTAGTAGCCCTTCTCGCGCGGTGCCTCGGGGCCGCCCGCGACGAGCCGGGCGCCCTCCGCGGTGCCCTTCTCGATGTAGCCGCGGACCCGGTCCCGCTGTCTGGCGTTGACCACGGGGCCGATGCGGTCGCCGTATTTGGCGGCGGCGGTCGCGGCGAGCTCGACGGCCTCGTCGTACCGCTCGCGATGGACCAGCATCCGGGTCCAGGCGCTGCATGTCTGACCGGAGTTGGACATCACGTTGGCGACGCCGACATGGACCGCGCGGGCCAGGTCGGCACTGGGCAGGATGACGTTGGCGGACTTGCCGCCGAGTTCGAGGGCGACCTTCTTCACCGTCCCGGCGGCGATCGCGCCGATCCGGCGGCCGACGGCGGTGGAGCCGGTGAAGGAGACCAGGTCGATGTCCGGGTGCTCGGCGAGGGCCTGGCCGGCCACCGGGCCGAGGCCGGTGACGAGGTTGAACACACCGGCCGGGATCCCGGCTTCGTGCACGGCCTCGGCGAAGAGCCGGGCGACCAGCGGTGTGTCCTCGGCGGGCTTGACCACGAGGGTGCAGCCGGCCGCGAGGGCGGGGGCGGTCTTGGCGACGATCTGGTGGAGGGGGTAGTTCCAGGGGGTGATGGCGCCGACCACACCGATGGGTTCGTGGAAGACCGTCGAGTTGCCCACCCGTTCCTCGAAGGCGTACGTCGCCGCGAGGTCGGCGTACGAGCCGGCGACCGCGACCGGCACGCCGGCGTGGACGGTCTGGGAGAGCTTGAGGGGCGAGCCCAGTTCGGCCGTCACGGTCGCGGCGATCTCGTCCTGGCGGGCGAGGAGCACGTCGCGGAGGGCGGTGAGGCGGGCGGCGCGCTCGGCGGGCGGGGTGGCCGCCCAGGCCGGGAGGGCGGCGCGGGCCGCCCGTACGGCGGCGTCGATGTCCTCCAGGGTGCCCGCGGGAACGGTGGCGATCACCTGTTCGTCGGCCGGGTTCACGACCTCGATCACGCCTGGTCCCGCGGCGGGGCGCCAGGTTCCGTCGATGTACATGCCGTCGTATGCCTTCATCGCGCTTCCTCCGGGGGCGGGCGTCGGTGAGCGACTGCTCGGGTTCGTCTCCGCCACTTAAACTAGCGGTGATAATTTTCCGGCGCCAGAGGTGAGCCCGTACGCTCCCGTCACTCCTCCAGATCGGGCAGCCGGTCCGGGTTCGGGCAGATGCGCCGGCCGTACTGGTCGAAGACGAACAGATGGGCGAGATCGACCAGGAGCGGCACCTGCATGCCGTGCCGGAGCCGGATGTCGGGGGTGGTCCGGACGATGAGGTCACCGGGCAGGCGCGCTTCCACGGCGGCGGAGGCCTGGCCCGGCTCTCCGGGCCCGGCCGGCGCCGCCACGGACCCGGCACGCAGTGCCCCGGCCCGCACCCGCAGGCGCTCCATGACGGTTCCGCCCTCGCGGCGGCGACGCCGGTCCGGACGGTCGGGCGCGGGGCGCGGGGCCTCCAGTTCGGGGACCAGGGCGGGGCTCGAACCGGTGTTGAAGTGGACGAGCACCTCGTGGCCCTGGAACTCCAGATGCTCCACCAGGCCGGTGAGGGCCACCTCACCGGTCCGGGCGGCGGCCGGTTTGGCGATCCGTACGGCCTCCGAGCGCAGGCCCACGATCACTTCCCTGCCCTGCTGCACCCGCAGCAACTGGTGGTCCAGGGAGAGTGGTTCGGGGAGCCGCAGAAACTGTTTGCCCAGGCTGATGGTCATCGCCCCGTCCAGCGGGGCGCGCACCAGACCGCGCAGCAGATTGATGCGCGGGGTACCGATGAACGCGGCGACGAAGACGTTCTCGGGCAGCGAGTACACCGCGCGCGGGCTGCCGACCTGCTGGAGGACGCCGCCGCGCAGTACGGCCACCCGGTCGCCGAGCGACATCGCCTCGGACTGGTCGTGGGTGACGTAGACGGTGGTGACGCCCAGTTCGCGGGTGAGCTGGGAGATCTCGGCGCGCAGATGGTTGCGGAGTTTGGCGTCGAGGTTGGACAGCGGCTCGTCCATCAGGAAGGCGGAGGGGTGGCGGGCGATGGCCCGGCCCATGGCCACCCGCTGGCGCTCGCCGCCGGAGAGCTGGGCGGGGAAGCGGTCGAGCAGGTCCTCGATGCCGAGCATGCGGGCGGTGGCGTCGACGCGTGGGGCGGGGTCGGCGCCGGGGGCCTCGATGCGCAGCGGAAAGCCGATGTTGTCACGGCTGGTCATGCTCGGGTAGAGGGCGAAGTTCTGGAACACCATCGCCATGTCCCGGTCGGACGGGGGCAGATCGTTGCTGTACTCGCCGTCCAGGAACAGCCGGCCCTCGTCGATCTCCTCCAGTCCGGCGATCATCCTGAGCACGGTGGACTTGCCGCAGCCCGAGGGGCCGAGCAGGACGAGGAATTCGCCGGGCGTGATGTCCAGCGACAGCCGGTCCACCACGCGGGCGTCCCGCGTGTATGCCTTGCTCACGTCGTTCAGGGAGATGGCGCGTGTCATGAGGGTGCCCCCGGGGGCTCAGCAGGGCGGTGGCGCTCCGCGGTCGAACGCCTCGTGCGGGTCGTACGGGGCGCGTGAGTCACGGAAGCTAACGGAAAGTACGCGCCCGGGGGAAGATGCGGGACGGGATCTCGGCTTTTCGTCCGATCCGTGGGAAAGCGGACGTCCCGATTCAGAGTGCGGGGAAACCGTGGAGGCGTGAGCCGACAGGAATACTCACCGTTCCGAAAGCCCCTCACCCGACACACCGGCCGGGCCGAGGCGCACGGACGGGGGTCGTGCGGCCCCCTCTTTCTTCGTCAGCACAGGGGGCCGCACGTGGTGCGGCGTCGAGTGGCGCCTTGGGACATCCATGATGAGGGATCGCGTGCAATTGCAGAGCAGAACTGCTGTTTTTCCCCTCAAAGGGATGAACCCGCGCGCCATCGGAGGGCGGGTGGCGGGGCGTGGCGCGAGGGGGCGGATCAGCTTATTGTTCCGTAATCCCATGATCACATAGCGTGGGGCGACCGTGTGCGGTCATCCTGGCTGTCTTCCTGACGGCGCTTCAGCACCGCCCGAGGGAAAGCCTGTTGGTGCCGTTCGCTAGAGAGACCGAGTGCGATGTCGAGTAAAAAGGTGGTGGCCGCCGTCGTCCTGGCGGTGGCCCTCACGTGGAGCACGGTGATGACCGTGCTGGGACACGCGGCCGCCGCGGCGGTCCTGCTGCCCTCCCTGGGCCTGCTGGTACAGCAGGTCGTCCAGGCCTTCACGGCACCCGAGGGACGCTCCCGTCCCGCGGATGCCGTACCGTGCCGTGCCGATGGTCCGGCCGGGCTGCGGGACGGTCAGGAGGCGCCGCGATGATGCCGTCGTCCGATGCCGCCCAGCCCCCGCCGCACAGCGTCAGACGGGGCCGCCCGCCGGCCCCCATCTCCCCCGACGCCGGCCCGCTGCACCGCGCCTGGCTCGAACCCGTCCGCAACGTGTACTTCACCAGCGGTCTGACCCAGGACGACCTCGTCGACCGGTCCGGCTACTCCAAGACCCGGATCAGCGAACTCCTGCGGGGAAACGGCTACTACCCGCCCTGGGAGATCACCTTCAGCGTGATCCACGCCCTGGGGATGCCCACGCCGCCCATGGTCCGGCTGTGGAAGGCCGCGGCCCTCGAAGCCGACAAGGGCCCGGAGTGGATCCGCCAGTGCATCGAGCAAGTCGCCCACGAGGCCGAAGGACCCCCGCTGCCGTACCAGGCGTTCACCGAGACCATGCACCGCCCCTACCTGGAGTACGCCCGCGCCTTCCTCCTGACGGACCGGCGGGCCCGGGGCGTCGTCGCGGAGACCAACGACATCCTGTGGCTCTCCTGGAAGGAGGCCACCGCCAGCGAGAACCTCAACCGCTACGCCTGGCTCCTGCTGCGCTCCCGCGTGATGCTCCGCGCCGCCCGCGACGGGGGCCGCCCCGATCTGCGCGCCGCGGTCTTCTCCACCCGCGAGATCCGCGCCCACCAGGACCCCGGGCGCATGGTCGCCCTGTCCGAACTGACCGACCTCTTCGACGCCGTCAGCCGCCTGCCGGACGACCAGATGGACGTCGCGGTCCTGCACTACCTGTGCGGCATCCCCGACCAGCGCATCCCCGACGTCCTCGGCCTGAGCCCCGCCATCGCGCACGCCGTCGACCACCACGCCCGCGCCACCGTCGAGGCCCTCCTCGGCATCCCCGACACCCGGGAGTGACCCAGCCCGCCATGTCTGCCATCGACCAGCTCCTCGCCCGAGCCCGCCTGTACCACCACCCCGACGTCCCCGACGACACCGTCCCCCACGACGACGGCGTCTGCACCGACCACCTGCCGGCCGCGACCGTGCCCACCGTCCCCGGCGGCACCGCCCCCACGGACCCGGCCGCGGCCCGGCAACTCCACACGCTGTGCGAGACCGCCGTCACCGCGGTCACCCCCGACGTCCTGGACTTCTTCACCGACCAGGTTCCCGACCACCACTGCGCCTGGCTCCTGGGCTGCGCCCTCCACCTCGCCGGCCTCGAGGACGGCGCCCGCTTCTGGTGGCAGTACGCCGCCGGTGACGGCCACCCTCCGGCCTGCTACACCCTCTCCCTGCACCACCGCGTCCGCGGCGAACAGCACGCCGCCGCCTTCTACGCCCAGCAGACCGGCCTCGACCTCACCTCCGAGGGCGGGGCGGCGGAAACCCTGACCGTCGTCGGTACGTGCCCGCCCACGGACATCCGCTTCGACACCGGAGTCTCCACCGTGCTCCGTATCCTCAGCGAACTCGCGGCCCCGGGCCACCGCCGCCGGCCCCACCGCGTCGACGCCCTGACCAACTACGTCGCCGACGCGGTCACTCCTCACTACCACCGCTACCCGAACATCGAACTGCCCGTCCCCGAGCCCCGGTTCGCCGACCGGGTCGGCTTCCTCCTCAGCGCCGCCCCGCCCTGGAAGGCCCGCCCCCCGCGCGCCACCGCGCCCGCCCTGCCCGTGCGCACGGAGACACCCGGCACGGCCCCCGGGCCCTGACCCGGACACCGGAGGCACCGGAGGTATCGGCCGAGTGGCCCAGGGGGCGTCCGGCGTTCGTGCGGCACCTCGCCGCGGGTCACTCGGCTGTGCCCCCGGCGTCGGAGCCGTTCGTCGTGTCGCCGCTGCCGCTGCCGCGCGGACGGACCACCCGGACCAGTTCGCCCGCCGTCAGGGTCGCCGTCGCCACCGCGCGCGCCCAGCGCGGGCCGCCCCGTGAGGCCCGGACGACGCAGGCGCATCCCCCGAGGACCACCAGAAGCACACCGCTCAGGACGATGACGAGCATGGGATCCCTCCCCGTAGGTGTACGGGGGCGAAATCCCTTCGCCCGGACCCTACTTGTGTGTGATCCCGCCATCCTCTCAGGTGCGCACGGCGGTCCGCGGGGTCAGCTCGACGGGCACCCCGTTGAGGACGGCGTTGCCCGACAGCGGGTCGAGGAGACGGCCGTCGAGGAGCTGGTTGACGTTGGCGCCGGGATCGACGGCCGCGTGTCCCATGCGGGTGCCGGGGCGGTCGTGTCCCCAGCCGTGCGGCAGGCTCACCACACCGGGGCGCACGGCGTCGGTGACCTCGGCGGGGACGGTCACCTCTCCCCCGGGACCCTTGACGCGGACCGGCTGCCCGTCCCGGACGCCGAGGCGTTCGGCGTCGTCGGGGTGGAGGTGCAGCGTGCAGCGGTTGGAGCCGCCGGTCAGGGCGGGCACGTTGTGCATCCAGCTGTTGTTGGAGCGCAGATGGCGGCGGCCGACGAGGACGAGCCCGCCGGGGCGACTCTCCAGGGCGGCGCGCAGGCGCGGGAGGTCGGCGGCGATCGGCTCCGGGAGCAGTTCGACCTTGCCGCTGCGGGTCTTCAGCGGCTGGGGCAGCCTCGGGCGCAGGGGGCCGAGGTCGATGCCGTGCGGGTGGGCGAGCAGCTTCTCCAGCGTGAGCCCGTCCGGGTCGGCGCCGAAGCCGTCGCCGTAGGGGCCGAGGCGCAGCATCATGTCGAGGCGCCGTTCGGGGCCGTTGTCGCCGGTGAGCAGGCCGGCCAGGTGCCCGGGGTCGCGGTCGTGGACCGGGGAGTGCGGATCCCGGACCGCCTTGCCGAGGGTCCGGTCGATCACCATGGTGTCCACGGCGGCGGGGTCGGCGCCGTGCATACCGGTCGCGACGAGGACGAGCCGGGCGAGGATCTCGGTCTCGGCCATCCGGCCGGGTTCCAGGGGGACGGCGGGGCGGGTGTAGCGGACCTGGTTGCGTACGGCGAGGGCGTTGAAGGCGAAGTCGTGGTGCGGGCTCTGCGCCGGCGGGGGCGGCGGCAGGACGACGTCGGCGTGGCGGGAGGTCTCGTTGAGGTACGGATCGACGCTGACCATGAAGTCCAGGGCGTCGAGCGCCTTGTCGAGGCGGTCGCCGTCCGGGGCGGAGAGCACCGGGTTGGCGGCGACGGCGATGATCGCGCGGACCGGCTCGCC
This sequence comes from Streptomyces sp. NPDC086080, assembly GCF_044540255.1. NCBI lineage: Bacteria > Bacillati > Actinomycetota > Actinomycetes > Kitasatosporales > Streptomycetaceae > Streptomyces > Streptomyces sp. NPDC086080. Next base: position 86,506 of record NZ_JBITRU010000001.1, on the reverse strand, counting down.
CTCGTCGGTGAGGGTGTCGATCTCCTCGGCGAGGGCGGACAGCGGGAGTTCGCCCTTGGCCTCGGGGTGCCGGCGCACCCGGGAGTGCCAGCGTCCGAGGGCGAAGCCGCGGCCGGGTCCGGCGGGGCGCGGGGTCCTGTCGGTGGCGGCCTGAGGGAAGAGGGCGCCACCGGGGCGGTCGAGGTTGCCGGTGAGGACGTTGAGGACGTCGACGAGCCAGCTGGCCAGTGTGCCGTGCGGGACGGTGCAGCTGCCGATGCGGCCGTAGACGGCGGCGGCGGGGGCGGCGGCGAGGTCGCGGGCGAGGGTGCGAATGGTCTCCGCGTCGATGTCGCAGGCGGCGGATACGGCCTCGGGTGTGAAGTCGCGGAGGGCGGCGGAGAGTTCGTCGAGTCCCTGGATGTGCGGCGCCCGCTCGCCGGGATCGGCGAGGCCCTCCTCGAACAGGGTGTGGGCCATCGCCGCGAGGAGCAGGGCGTCGGTGCCGGGGCGGATGGCAAGGTGGCGGTCGGCGAGGCGGGCGGTGCGGGTGCGGCGGGGGTCGATGACGGTGAGCGTTCCGCCACGGGCCCGCAGGGCCTTGAGCCGGCCGGGGAAGTCGGGTGCGGTGCACAGACTGCCGTTGGACTCCAGGGGGTTGGCGCCGATCAGCAGCAGATGCCCGGTGCGGTCGAGATCGGGTACGGGGATGAGCTGGGCGTCCCCGAAGAGCAGTCCGCTGGAGACGTGTTTGGGCATCTGGTCGACCGTGGAGGCGGTGAACAGACTCCGGGTGCCGAGCCCGGCGATCAGCACGGGCGGGTAGAGGGCACCGGCCATGGTGTGGACGTTGGGGTTGCCCAGGACGATACCGACGGCGTGCGGGCCGTACCGCTCGACGACGGGCCGTATTCCGGCGGCCACGGCGTCGAACGCCTCCTCCCAGGTGGCCTCGCGCAGTTCGCCGTCGACGCGGACGAGCGGGCTGCGCAGCCGGTCGGGATCGGAGTCCAGGGCGCCGAAGGCCGCACCCTTGGGGCAGATGAAGCCCTTGCTGAACACGTCGTCGCGGTCGCCGCGGGCGCCGGTGACCCTGCCGCCCTCGATGGTGAGGGTCAGGCCGCAGGTGGCTTCGCACAGGGGGCAGATACGCAGGGCGGTGCGGGGCACGGGGCCTCCCGGTACGGCGGCGGTGGCGGGGCACGGACGGACCGAGCATACCGACCGGTACGCATGCTGGGGAGAGGTGGCGTGGACCTCTCCCCGTGGCCTCTCGCCGTGGCCTCTCGCCGTGGCCTCTCGCCGTGGCTTCTCGCCGTGGCTTCTCGCCGTGGCTTCTCTCCGTGGACCTCTCTTCAGTCCAGCACCCGGGCCAGGTAGGCGCGCAGCATCTCGCGCAGCTCGCCGATCACCTTCTCGTCCCCTTCGGGCGCCATCCGGAACGCCAGGTGGACGAGGGCGTCCGCGGTCTCGACGGCGACGAGGAAGGTGCGGCGCAGATCCTCGTCGGCCTCGCGGCCCAGGTAGGCGGAGAGCAGGTCGGTCAGGCGGTCGGCGACCCTGTGGTTGGGTTCGGCCCTGCGGGTGCCGACCGGGATCTGGTTGCCGAAGTCGACCAGGGAGAAGCCGGGTGCGGTGCGCTTCATGTCCAGGTACGCGTCGAGCACGACGTCCATGGCGTGCCGCCAGCCCTGGTCGCCGGTGGCCCTGAGACGTTCGGTGACCCGTTCGGAGAACCGCTCCAGATTGCGCTGGGCCAGGGCGTCGGCCATCTGGCGCTTATTGCCGAAGAAGCGGTAGACGGAACCGATCGGCACCCCGGCCCGTTCCGCGACGGCACGGGTGCTGAGGTCGTCGTAGCCCGCCTCGTCGAGGAGCTCGGCGCAGGCGTCGAGGATCCTGGCCAGGCGCTCGGTACTGCGCCGCTGCACGGGCGCCCTGCGGAGCGAGGTCGCGTCGGGCACGGGCTTCATCATGTCCGTCCGGCCCCGTCCGGCGAGGTCCGCCGTCCGTCACGGACGCGGCCGTCCGGCTCCGGCCCGGCCGTCCCGGGCACCGCCGCCCCGGCGATCGGCTCCACACTCGGGTCCGCGCCCGGTGTCTCCCGCGCCACCGTGATGTCGGCCGTGCTCTCCACCGGCTCCCCGTCCACGGCCCACACCGAGCCGTCGTCCGCGTACAGGCGCGCGGTGACCTCGTGCGTACCGTGCGGGACGAAGCCGCTGGAGAGGTGGTACTCCGGGGTGCGCAACAGGGCGACACGGCGGCCGTTCACCTCGAGATGCGCCATACCGCGGCCGGCCACCGCCCGTTCGCCCGTCCCGTCCGGGGAGAAACGGAAGTTGCGCACGCGCAGCCGTACGTCCCAGCCGCCTTCGGAGTCGGGCTGGACCTCCACACCCACCTCGGGCGCCTCCCCCGCGTCCACCTCGCGGTAGGGGCGCCCCTCCTCGTCCCGCTCGTCGAGCAGCCGGCCGCCGGGTGAGGACGACGCCTCGCCCTCACCCTGGGCACGGAACGCACAGCCCGCGGATCCGGCCAGCAGTACGACACAGACCGCGAGCGCGGTGATCAGCCTCCGCCTCCACGTCATGCCGGGAGCCTAGAACACCGGTGCGAGCCCGCGGATCCACCTGAAGTCGGGCCCCGTCCTACGCCGGGAGGAGGAGGGGTGGACGAACCGGGCCCGCGCGCCCCCCTTGCGCCGGAGAAAACGCAATCCTACGGTGTCCTATAGGAATCGACTCCGAGGGAGCAGTGAGCATGAGCGATGGGGGCACCGCCCACGCGAGCGCGTTCGAGCGCGCGGCAGCGCGCAAGGCCGCCGAGGGGCTGGAGCATCTCTCCGGCTTCGGCAACGAGCACAGCTCCGAGGCGATCCCGGGCGCTCTGCCCGAGGGCCGCAACTCGCCGCATCGCGCACCGCTCGGACTGTACGCGGAGCAACTGAGCGGATCGGCCTTCACCGAGCCGCGGGGGGAGAACCGCCGTTCCTGGCTGTACCGGATCCGTCCGTCCGCGGCCCACCCGGCGTTCACCCGCACCGGCAACGGCGCACTGCGCACCGCGCCCTTCACCCAGACGGTCCCCGACCCCAACCGGCTGCGCTGGAACCCGCTGCCGGAGCCGGCCGCGGGAACCGACTTCCTGGCCGGCCTGTGGACCCTGGGAGGCAACGGCGACGTCACCCAGCGCACCGGCATGGCCGTGCACCTCTACCACGCGACCGCCTCGATGGACCGTGTGTTCAGCGATGCCGACGGTGAGCTGCTGATCGTCCCCGAGCACGGAGGGCTGCTGCTGCGCACGGAGTTCGGGCTGCTGCACGTGGAGCCGGGACACATCGCGCTGGTGCCGCGCGGGGTACGGTTCCGGGTGGACGTCCTGGACGAGTCCGCCCGCGGATATGTGTGCGAGAACTACGGAGCACCCTTCCGGCTCCCCGACCTCGGCCCGATCGGCGCCAACGGGCTGGCCAACGCCCGGGACTTCCGGGCGCCGGTCGCGGCCTTCGAGGACGTCGAGGGCCCCGTGCAGGTGGTGAACAAGTTCTGCGGCAACCTCTGGTCGGCCACCTATGACCATTCCCCGCTGGATGTCGTGGCCTGGCACGGCAACCATGTGCCGTACGCCTACGATCTGCGCCGCTTCAATGTGATGGGCACCATCTCCTACGACCACCCGGACCCCTCGATCTTCACGGTGCTGACGGCGCCGAGCGACACCCCCGGCGTCGCCGGGGTGGACTTCGTGGTCTTCGCCCCGCGCTGGCTGGTCGGCGAGGACACCTTCCGTCCGCCGTACTTCCACCGGAACGTGATGAGCGAGTACATGGGCCTGATCGAGGGCGCGTACGACGCGAAGGCGGAGGGCTTCGTGCCCGGCGGCGGCTCGCTGCACAACATGATGTCGGCGCACGGACCGGACCGGGAGACGTTCGAGAAGGCGAGCGCCGCGGAGCTGCGCCCAGAGAAGATCGACGACGGTCTCGCCTTCATGTTCGAGACGCGCTGGCCGGTGTCCCTGACCCCCCAAGCGGCACGGGCCGAGCATCTGCAACAGGGGTACGACGACGTGTGGCAGGGGATCGAGCGCACCTTCCGACCGTTGCGCTGAACCGTTCCTGACCGGTACGGATAGCCCGTGACCTCCTTCGCTCCGGATTCGATCGTCCTGAACCGCAAGTTGCCGCTCTGGTACCAGGTGTCGCAGTCGCTGCGCGCCTCGATCCTCGGCCGCTCGCCCCACGATCCCCTGCGTCTGCCCACCGAGGAACAGCTGGCAGGGCATTACGGGGTGAGCGTGCTGACCATGCGGCAGGCGCTGAAGGAGCTGGAGGACGAGGGGCTGATCACCCGCCACCGCCGGCGCGGCACGTTCATCGAGCCCGACGCCCGGCGGGGCGCCCCGGTGCGGCTGCTGGGGTCGGTGGACGCGATCGTGGCCCAGCAGTCCGGGATGACCACCGAACTGCTGGAGCACGGCCCGGCGCCGGTGCCGGCGGAGATCGCCGAGTACTTCCCCGGCCTGTCCGAGGTGGCGGCGTACCACCGGCTGCGCAGCGACGAGAAGACGGGCGAGCCGACCAACCACGCCCGCAACTACGTGCGCCCCGAGATGGCCGCCCGGATCGATCCGGCCGACCTGGTGCGGTGGCCGATGACCAAGGTGCTGCGGGATGTCGTCGGGGCGGACATCAGCCGGATCACGGACACGGTGGAGGCACGGCTGGCGGACCCGGAGACGGCCCGCCTGCTCCAGGTCCCGCTGCTCAGCCCGATCCTGCACTACACGGGCATCACCTACGACGGCGACGGCCGGGTCCTGGACGCGGCCGTCATCAACTACCGGGGCGACCGCTTCTCCTTCACGGTCACGCTGGACGCCACCTGACCCACGCCCCCGGGACCACCGCCGGACGCCCGCCGCCCCCCAGGCCGCCCCCGCACGTCAGGCCCGCGCTCCGGGTGGCCCGGCGGAAGGCCGGGGCCGGCCCTGGCGCGTCCCCCGCCGGCGGGCCGGGAAGTCCCGGGGTCTGCCGGAAGGACCGGGAGAGCCCCAGGGTCCGCCGGAAGGACCGGGAGAGCCCCAGGGTCCGCCGGAAGGACCGGGAGAGCCCCAGGGTCCGCCGGAAGGACCGGGAGAGCCCCGGGCGGAGCCGGGGCCCGGACCGTGCGCGGCCTCGTGACGCGCGCGTCACGCCGGACGCCACCCGATCCCCGCCACCGGAACTCTCGGCGGACACCCGCCGCCACCGGGCGACCGGTCCCCACATCAGGCCCACTCCGGGTGCCTGCCGCGACAGGCCCGGGGAGCGCCGAGGTCCTCCGGCAGTGGCGGCGGGAGCCGTCCGCGGCCTCGTGCCGCGAGCGGGAGTACGCCGACGGGGCCGGGGTCGTACGATGCCCAGCGTGACGCACGACGACGCTCCGCTGCTGGCGGACCTCATGCCGTGGTCCGTCGCACCGCCGCGGCTCGGCCGGGGGTGGCCGGCGGCCCCCGACCCGGCGTCCCTGAAAGCGCGTTGGGACGCTCTGGTGAAGGCCGGGGCAGCGGACCGCGAGGTCCTGTTCCAGCCGACCCGTTCCCGCACCCCGCACACGGCGGTCGGGCAGTTGCCGGGCCGAAGCGGCGGCACGGAGAGGCTGGCCCGCGCCCCGGGCCCGTGCCCCGAGCCGGTGCGGGTCCTGTACGCCCCGTTCGACGAGCAGTGGCTCATCCCGGACCAGCGGCTGATCGACGCCGCCCGGCCCGAGTTGTGGCGGGTGGCGGACGAGCGACAGGTGTTCGTCGTCGAGGCGGTCACCTCGCGGGGCACCGCCGCCGTCGACGACTCCACCGGACCGCCGCTGCTCGCCACCTCCCTGCTGCCCGTGCTCCGTACAGGACGCGTCCGCCCGCTGTACCGCAGGCCGGGCGCCGCGGAGCCGAACCTGGCCCCGGGTCTGACGGACCACCTCGCCTCCCGGCTCGGCCGCGACACCTCCCCCGTGGACGTCCTCGCCTGGGCGACAGCCGTGGCCCGGCCCACCCCCGGGGGCCTCGCGGTGCCGCTCACCGGGGACGCGGACACATGGGAACGGGGTGTGGCCGTGGGCCGCAGGATGCTGTGGCTGATGCGGCGCGACGGGGAGCGCCCGAAGCTGCCGGGCGGGCGCCGCCCCTACGTCCGTGCCCCGCTGCCCTCCCGGCCGCCGGCCGTGCGCTACGACCGGGACGAGGAGGCCCTGCTGCTCGACGAGGGCCGCATCTCCCCCGTGCCGCCCGCGGCCTGGGACTTCGAGGCGGGCGGTGTCCGGGTGCTGGAACAGTGGTTCGCGGCCCGCACGGAGCCGGGCGAGCCGGGCACCCTGGCCGCGATCCGGCCCGCCGTCTGGCCCCAGACCTGGACCTCGGAGCTCCTGGAGCTCCTCACGGTCCTCGCCCTGCTGGCCGAACTGCGCCCGCAACGGGAGGCGTTGACGGGCCCGGCGGTCCCCGACCCGGTCACGCCGGCCGAACTGCGCGAGGCTGGCGTGCTCCCGGTACCGCCCGGGGCGCGCCGCCCCGCCTCTGTGCTGGACGCCCGCGAAGAAGGCCCGGAGGGCCAGCTCGCGCTCATCTGACGTCCACCGGCCCCGCGGGTTCAGCGGCGGGGGTCGAAGCCGTCCAGCATCCGGCCGAGCGCCCGCTCGAACACCGCCTCCAGATCGATCGGCCCCGCGTCCTCCGCGAAGGCCGCCGCCATCCTCGGGTAGTCGCCGGTCGCGATCCGGCCGCCCAGGTAGGCGATCCGCATCGCGTTCTCCCGCTCCTGCGACCAGGGCAGCGAGCGGGTGCGCTCGTCGGTCGCCAGCTCGTTGGCGACGTAGGTCGTCACGATGCCGTTGAGCATCGCGATCAGCTCCAGCTTCGTGCCGTAGGGCTCGGGGAGCGGGTCCAGGCAGGCCAGACAGTGTTCGAGATAACGCAGGGCGTTGGGGCTGAAGCCGTAGACCGGTGACATCAGCCGGGGCAGCCACGGGTGGCGGTGCATCAGCGCGCGGGTCTGATGAGCCACCCGGAGCATGTCGGCACGCCAGTCGCCGGCGGGCTCCCACAGCTCGTGCTCGCCGCCGGCCGCGTCCACCATCAGTTCGTACAGGTCCTCCTTGCGCGGGACGTAGTTGTACAGCGACATGGTGCCGCAGCCGAGCTCGGCGGCGACGCGGCGCATGGAGACCGCGTCCAGGCCCTCGGCGTCGGCGATCCGTACCGCCGCGGCCGCGATGTCGCCGCGGGTGTACGCCGGTCGCGGTCCACGGCCGGTGCGCTCGGGGCGCGCCCAGATCACTTCGGGTTCGGACGCTCGGCCCGCCATCGGTCATCACCTCCCCACCATCGTAGTTACGTACACCGTACGTAGTGCGCTATGGTCACCCCATGACTACTACGTACGCTGTACTTAGTGAGGGTCTGGAGAAGCGTTTCGGGGAGGTCCATGCCCTGCGCGGGCTGGATCTGGCGGTGCCCGAGGGCACCGTGTGCGGGGTGCTCGGGCCCAACGGCGCGGGCAAGACGACCGCCGTCCGGGTGCTGACCACGCTGCTGCGGCCCGACGCGGGCTCGGCGCGGGTCGCGGGCCACGACCTCGTCCGGGAGGCAGCCGCCGTACGGCGCGGGATCGGCGTCACCGGACAGGACACCTCCATCGACGCAGACCTCACCGGCCGTGAGAACCTGCGGCTGTTCGCCCGGCTGCACCGGGTGAGCGGGGCCGCCGCACGCGCCGCCGAGCTGCTCGACCGGTTCGGGCTCACGGAGGCGGCCGACCGGCCGGCCTCCGGCTGGTCGGGCGGCATGCGACGCCGGCTGGACCTGGCGGTGAGCCTGATCCGGCGTCCGCAGGTGCTGTTCCTGGACGAGCCGACGACCGGACTCGACCCGGCGAGCCGGGCGCTGATCTGGGAGGCGGTGCGGGAGCTGACCGGCGAGGGCACGACCGTACTGCTCACCACCCAGTATCTGGAGGAGGCCGACCGGCTCGCCGACGACATCGCCCTGGTGGACCGGGGACGCGTCGCGCACACCGGCTCACCGGCCGAACTCAAGGCGCTGATCGGCACGCACGCGGAGGTGGTCGTCGCGGACGCGGACGCGCTGACAGCGGCGGCCGGAGTACTCGACCGGCTCACCGGATCGGAGCCGTCCCTGGACCGGGAGCGCAACGCGGTCGGCGCGGTCACCAGGGACACGACGCTCACGCTCCCGCACCTGGTGCGCACGCTGGACGCGGCAGGCGTGCCGCTGCTCGACGCGAGCCTCAGGCCCCCGACCCTCGACGACGTGTTCCTCCGGCTGACCGAGGACCCGGGGGCCCTCGCCGGCCATCGGACCGACGACGACAAGGAGCGTGCGGCATGAGCACGTTGGCGTACGACGGCACCGCGATGCTCGGCCGGCAGCTGCGGCGGGTGCGCAACAACCCGGGGCTGATGATTCTCAGTCAGACGATGCCGGTCAGCATGCTGCTGTTCTTCGGTTACGTCTTCGGCAGCGCGCTCACCGTGCCGGGCACCGCGTACCGGTCGTTCCTGGTGCCGGGTCTGCTGGTGGCCACGGCGGCGGGCGGGTTGATGACCGGCATGTTCCAGTCGGCCCAGGACGTGCACCGGGGGGTGACGGACCGGTTCCGCACACTGCCGATGAGCCGGGCGGCGGTGCCACTGGGCCAGGCCTTGGCGGATGTGCTGGTGACGGCCGCCGGGACGGTGCCGTTCCTGCTGGTGGGGCTCGCGGTCGGCTGGCGGGTGGAAGGGAGCGCACCGGCGGCGGTGGGCGCCCTCGCGCTGCTGCTGCTGTTCCGCTTCGCCTGCGTGTGGACCGGGATCTGGCTCGGCCTGCTCACCCGGAGCGAGGAGGCGGCGGGTCAGCTGGGCGGGGCGACCTTCCTGCTGCCGCTGCTGTCCAGCGCGTACATCCCCACCGAGGGCCTGCCGGGAGGGCTGCGCACGGTGGCGGAGTGGAATCCGGTCAGCGCGGTGGCGACGGCGCTGCGGCACCTCTTCGGCAACGCGTCGGCACCGGAGGGGGCCGCCTGGCCGGTGGCACATCCCGTCGCGGGGTCACTGGCCTGGTGTGCGGTGCTGCTCGCGGTGTTCGTGCCGCTCGCGGTGCGGGAGTACGCCCACGGCAAGCGGTGAGGCACGGGGAGGAGCGGTGAGGCACGGTGAGGAAGGGAGGGACCGGCGGGCCCCCGGCATCACTGCCGGGTGGGACCGGGGGCGCCGGCGAGGGGACGTGAGGGCGCTCCGACGCGCCCGGTGCCCACCAGTGCCGCGGGGACGACGGACGGGGGCAGGGCGCTGCGCCGGGACGGTGGGACCGTCCGGCGCGGGCGCTACCGGCTGCCGAAGAGGGAGCGGCGCAGTCGACGCAGCGGGGCGAACAGCGAGACGCGGCTCGTCCGGGCCCGTGAGCCCCTGGCGCCGCGGCCGTGCACGGGCTCACGCGCGGTCAGCTCACGCATCAGCGAGGTCGCCTCGGCCGTCTCCCGCTGCGGGACCGCCGGCCCCGCGAGCACCGAGAGATGGCGGTCGAGGCGCGAACTGCTCGCGCCGCTGCCGCAGGTGATCGCAGGGACCCTGGCCCTGCTGCGCACTGTTATCTGTTCCATGTCACTCCCCACCCGTACGAGTCCACCCGGCCCGGGCAGGGTAACCCTATCGCCCCATCCGGGCACGCGTGTATCGCGGTCACAGGATTCACCTTCCCTGTAAGGGCGTTGACGAACCCGGGACGGTTACTCTCCGAATCCGACCGTTTTCAGGGCGAGTTGGACGATGGGCCGGCCGGTGGGCTGCGGTGACCCGCCGTCGGGCTCGACGGTCACCGCCAGTGACGTCGCCGAGGTGTCGAGGCCGGACGCGACCAGGGGCGTGTCGGCTTCGAAGAGCCCCAGGGAACGCGGCTGCTCCCCCGGACCCATGAGCCAGAGCTGACGCACACGTCCGTTCGGAGGGTCGTCGTATCCGCCCAGAGTGACGACCGCACCGCGCGCCGACGCGGAGGCGATCACTTGGATGGTGCGACCCCGCGCGTCCCGGCCGCTGCTCGCGCGGGCATCCGGGGCGGCCAGAACGTGGGCGATCTCACGTGTCCGGTCGCGTTCGGCGTTCAACTGGTCCTGGGTCCGGTCCGCCTGGACGGCGAAGAGCGAGGCGACGACGAGCGCCGCGGCGGCGGTGGCGGTCGCGAACGGCACGAACAACGGTGACCGGCGCCGCTCCCGGTCGCGCGGCGGCGGAGCGGCACCCCAGACGTGGGGTGGCAGCTGCGGCGTCCGCGCGCGTGCGGAATCCTGGGGCGCGGGCTCCTGCGCGGTGGTCCGTACGGCGGCCAGCACCCGGTCCCGCATCGCGGGCGGCGCGGGTGCGGCCGTGGACCAGGCGAGGCGGACGGCGTCCTCGGCGAGTTCGCGCACCTCGGCGGCGCAGCGGGCGCAGGACCGCAGGTGCTTCTCGAACCGGACACGCTCGGCGGGTTCCAGTGCGTCGAGGGCGTAGGGGGCGGCCAGCGAGTGCGGAGCGCCGCGGGCTCCCAGTCGGCCGAACAGGCTCATGCCGCGCCTCCCAGGCAGTGGCGCAGGCGGGTGAGGCCGTCGCGCATACGGGTCTTGACCGTCCCCAGCGGCAGGGACAGCCGCTCGGCCACCTCCCGGTAGGTGTAGCCGTCGTAGTAGGCGAGGGTGACCGACTGGCGCTGGAGCGTGGTGAGACGGTCCAGACAGCGGCGTACCCACTCGCGTTCGAGCCCGGCCTCGACCTCTTCGGCGACCTGGTCGAAGGCGGGGCCGGGTCCGCGCCGGGCCTCACGCTGCTCACGCTCCCCGGCCGCGCGGGCGCTGCGCACCCGGTCGACGGCGCGGCGGTGGGCGAGGGTGAGCACCCAGGACAGCGCGCTGCCCCGGCCGGGGTCGAACCGCGCGGCGGAGCGCCAGAGTTCGAGCAGCACCTCCTGAGCCACCTCCTCGGACTGGGCGGGATCGCGCACCACGCGCCGCACCAGCCCGAACACGGGGCCCGAGACCAGCCCGTACAGGTCCTCGAACGCCTTCTGGTCACCCGCGGCCACAAGCATCAGCAGCTCGTCCGCCTCCAACGCGTGTCCCCCTCTCCAGGCCCTGCCGGGCCGACCGGTCCCACAAGGCATTCGCAGCGAGCGCGCCTCCGGATGGGAAGTACGGATCACCGGGCCGAAAACGCGGGTCGGCAGCGAGAAATGCTACGGCCGGAGCGGCTGCGCGGGAGGGGGCGGGGAAAGACTTTGAAAAGTCACCAATCCGGCCCGCCCCGTGCTCCGAATCCCAGTGCGTCAGGCAAGTTGGCACTGAGGACGGACGGCATGACAACTGACTCCAGGACCGGTGCGGGGCGCAGGAGCCTCGCGACCCTGATCTGTGGCGCGCTGGCGGCAGGGGGGCTCGCAGCGGCCGGTACGGCCGCGCTGGAACCGGAGGCGGCCTCCGCCTCCTCCCACCGGGAGGCCCCCCTCATATCGGGCACCCCGCAGTACGACAACACGGACCTGTACGCGTTCGTCAGCCCCGACAAGCCGGACACGACGACGATCATCGCGAACTGGATCCCCTTCGAGGAGCCGGCCGGCGGACCGAACTTCTTCACCTTCGCCGAGGACGCCCAGTACGACATCCATATCGACAACAACGGTGACGCACAGGGCGAGCTGCTCTTCCGCTACACGTTCAAGACCCACACGAAGAACGACAAGACGTTCCTCTACAACACCGGTCCGGTCACCAGTCTGGACGACGACGATCTCAACATCACGCAGACCTACGACATCGAGCTGCTGAAGCTGAAGGACCAGCACGTGGTGTCCCGCACGAAGATCGCGGACAACGTGCCGGTCGCTCCGTCGAACGTCGGCAAGGCGTCCATGCCGGACTACGACACGCTGCGCAAGCAGGCCGTGCACGAACTGGCGGGCGGGGCGACGACCTTCGCCGGGCAGGCCGACGACCCCTTCTTCCTCGACCTGCGGGTGTTCGACCTGCTGTACGGCGGGAACCTCTCCGAGGTCGGCAACGACACGCTCAAGGGGTACAACGTCAACTCCCTGGCGCTCCAGGTGCCGACCCACATGATCACCGAGTCGGCGGACCAGCCGGTCGTCGGCATCTGGTCGACGACACAGCGCGAGAACGCCGAGGGGCACTTCGTCCAGGTGTCGCGGCTGGGCAGTCCACTGGTGAACGAGGTCGTCAACCCGCTGAAGGACAAGGACACGTTCAACGCGTCCGCGCCGTGGGACGACGCGCAGTTCCTGAAGAACGTCACCGAGCCGGAGCTGCCGAAGCTCATCGAGGCGATCTACAAGATCCCGGCGCCCAAAGAGCCCCGCAACGATCTCGTCGACGTGTTCCTCAAGGGTGTCGAGGGGCTCAACCAGCCGCCGCATGTGACGCCGTCGGAGATGCTGCGCCTCAACACGTCGATCGAGCCGGCCGCGAAGCCGAAGCGGCTGGGCGTCCTGGACGGGGACACCGCCGGCTTCCCCAACGGGCGGCGGCTGAGCGACGACGTGATCGACGCGGCGCTCCAGGTCGTCGAGGGTGAACTGGTGGGCGCGGAGAACGACCTGGGTGACGCGGTCGACGCCAACGACAAGGAGTTCGGGACCGCCTTCCCCTATCTGGCGAACCCGACGGAGGGATCGCGCGGCCCGCTCGCCAAGGGTGTGGACAGCGGCAACGACGTACGCAACCAGCTCGGTGACGCGCTGCGGCCGGCGGGCGCGGACGGCTCGGACGACACGGCCCTGATCGCCGCGTCCGCGGGGGCCGGCGCCGGCGGGCTGCTGCTGATCGGCGTGGCGCTGATGTGGTGGCGCCGGATGCGCGGCCGGGCGTACTGAGACCCCGGCGAGTCCCCGGGCGGCCGGTACGCCGGCCCGCCCCCATCCGCCGGCGCGGCCCGTCCCCCGTCCCCCACGGCACGGGCCGCGCCGCCGAACACCGAGGAGAGGCAGAGGTCATGGCTGCCCGCACGAACGACAGGGCCGGGGAGAACGAGCCGACGGCCGCGGAGCCGGCCTCCGGCCGCACGGACTCCGCACAGGAACCGCGGACCACACGCCACGCGGAGGCGCGGCGGCGGCCCGAGGGCGACCGTCACCCGGAGAACCGGTCCGGGACGGCGGCCTCCGGTCGCGTACCGGCGACGGGTGCCCCGGAGAACGGCCACCCCGCGCGGGCGGACCACACCCACGGCGTGGACGCGGGAGACGGACCGGAGCGCGGTCCGCGGACGGACGCGGAGGGTGGCGGGCGGGATCGGGCGGCGGTCCCCGGTGAGGGCGTCGTCCGGGAGCGGGTCGCGGCTCTGCGGCGGTTCGCCGCCGCCGCGCGGCGGGGGCCCGGGTTGCACGCCGCCTCGTGTGCCGTCCTGCTGGCTGTCGCGATGACCGCCGGGAGCGTCGCGGTCGGAGGGGACCGGGACCGCGGGCGGGACGCGGCTCCCGCGGGCGGGACGGTCGCGGCCGGTGTGTTCGCCGGGGGTGATCTCGGGGCCGGAATCCGGTCCTTGCAGGCCCACCTGCGCGCGCAGCCCAGGGACTTCGGTGGCTGGGCCACCCTGGGGACCGCCTACGTGGAGCAGGCGCGCACCCAGGGGGACCCCTCGCGCTACCCGCAGGCCGAGCGGGCGCTGGAGCGTTCCCTCGCCCTCGCACCGGACAACGAACCCGCCCTCGCCGGACAGGCAGCCCTCGCCGCCGCCCGGCACGACTTCACCGGCGCCCTGCGGCACGCCGACCGCGCGCTGGAGGAGAATCCCTACAGCGAGCGCGCCCTGTGCTCCCGTATCGACGCCCTGGTCGAGCTCGGCCGGTACCAGGAGGCCGCCGAGGCCGCGGCCACCGCCGACCGCAGGCGGCCGGGGGTGCCGGTGTTCACGCGGTACGCCTACGTCCGGGAGCTGCGCGGCGACGTGGACACCGCGCGGGAGGTGCTGCGACGGGCCCTGGACAGCGCGGCCTCGCCGGCCGACGTGGCGTATGTCGCGACCGCGCTGGGACAGCTCGCCTGGAACCAGGGCGAGTACGAGACGGCCCTCACGCACTACGCGCGGGCACTCGCCGCCGACGACGGCCACCTCCCCGCCCTGGAGGGCCGGGCGCGCGCCCAGGCCGCGAGCGGCGACCGCGCGGGGGCCATCGCGACGCTGGAACAGGTCGTCGCCCGCTCCCCACTGCCCGGACCGCTCGTCGCTCTCGGCGAGTTGTACGAGGCGCGCGGCGCCGACGGGGACCGCGCGAAGGCGGGCGACCAGTACGCCCTCGTCGACGCCTGGACCGCGCTGGCCCGCGTCGGCGGTGTCGACGTCGACCTCGATACCGCGCTCGCCGCCGCCGACCACGGGGACGCCGGTGAGGCGCTGCGCGCGGCCCGCTCGGAATGGGACCGGCGGCGCAGTGTGCACACCGCGGACGCCCTCGCCTGGGCGCTGCATGTCAACGGGCGTGACGAGGAAGCGCTCCGGTACGCCCGCCGGGCCACCGCCACCGGCTACCGCAACGCCGTCTTCCTCTACCACCGGGGCATGATCGAGAAGGCCGCCGGACACGACCGCGCCGCCCGCGGCTCCCTCACCGCGGCGCTGGAGCTGAACCCCGGCTTCTCGCCGCTGGGCGCCCGCGCGGCACGGACCGCGCTCAAGGAACTGGAGGCGGCACGTTGATCCCCCGTCGTTCCGTCGCCGCCGGTGCCGCCGTCCTCGGCGCCGCCTGCGCGCTCACGCTGGTCCCGGCCTCCGCGGCGAGCGCGCATCCGCTCGGCAACTTCACCGTGAACCGTTACGACGGGCTGGTGGCCACGCCCGGTGAACTCCGCGTCCACCATGTCGAGGACCTCGCCGAGATCCCGGCCACGCAGGCCGGGCCGGACATCGAGCGGCTGGGCCGCGACGCCTGGGCCCGGGAACGCTGTGCCGGCGCCGCGCGGGACAGCGAGGTGCGGGTCGACGGCCGTACGGCCACGCTGACCGTGCGCGACGCACGCGCGGGTGTGCGGCCCGGTCAGGCGGGCCTCGACACCCTGCGCGTGGAGTGCGCCCTGACCGCTCCCCTCCCGGAGCGGGACACCGTGGACCTCCGCTTCCGGGGAGCCGGCGAGGCGTCCGGGCCGGGCTGGCGGGAGATCACCGCGCGGGGCGACCGTATGACACTCACCGCCTCGGACGTACCCACGGCCTCGCTGTCCCGCGAACTGACCCGGTATCCGGAGAAGCTGCTCTCGTCCCCGGCCGACACCGGGACGGCGACCCTGCGCATCCGCCCCGGCGGCCCGGCCCTGGCCGAGGAGAAGGCCGACGCACCGGCCTCCGCCGTACTGCCGCGCGGCGCCGACCGCTGGACCCGCGCACTCGACGAACTCGTCGCCCGGCGCGACCTCACCGTCGGTTTCGCCGCGCTCGCCCTGCTGATCGCGGTCGTCCTCGGCGCGATGCACGCGCTCGCCCCGGGCCACGGCAAGACCCTGATGGCCGCGACGGCGGCGGCACGCGGAGGCAGGGCCCGGCTCCGGGACGTCCTGCCGATGGCCGCCTCGGTGACCGTCACCCACACCCTCGGTGTGGTCGCCCTGGGCCTGCTGGTCACGGCCGGTTCGGCCGCCGCGCCCTCGGTGATCGCCTGGCTGGGCATCGCGAGCGGCATCCTGGTCACCCTGGCCGGCGCGAGCCTCGTACGGCGTGCCCTGCGCAGCCGGAACCACGGGCAGCAGGACGCCGGGCACGACCACGGACACGGGCACGGGCACGGGCACGGGGAGGACCACGGGCACGGGCACGACCACGGGCACGGGGAGGACCACGACCACGACCACCCGCACGGCCACGAACACCCGCACACGCACGGCCACGTCGAGCACACCCACGGCGGCCGCACCCACACCCACCCCACCGCGCCCACCCTGCGCGGCACGATCCTGCTCGGCTTCGCCGGCGGGCTGGTCCCCAGTCCGTCCGCCGTCGTGGTCCTGGTCGGCGCAGCGGCCCTCGGCCAGGCCTGGTTCGGGCTGCTGCTCGTCGTCGCGTACGGCGTCGGACTGGCCCTCACCCTCACCGCGGCCGGATACGCGGTCGTCAAGGCAGGCAGCGGCATCACCCGGCTGCTGGACCGCCGCCCGCGCTGGACAGCGGCCCCCTGGGCGGCGCTGGTGCGCCGGAGCGCGCCCCTGGGATCGGCGTTCGTCGTCGTGGTCCTGGGAGCCGGATTGGTGTTCAGGGGGGCCGCATCCGCCCTCGGCTGAGCTACTTTCACAAGGAACGGGAGAATTCGCCCGGATGCGAATGGGGGCGCCGTGTCCGAAGAACCGGGCAGTGAGCGGGTGATCGGGGGCCGCTACCGGCTGCTGTCACCGCTCGGCGAGGGCGGGATGGGAACGGTGTGGCGGGCCCACGACGAGCTGCTGCACCGCGAGGTCGCCGTCAAGGAGGTGCGCGCACCGGCCGGGCTGCCGGGGGCGGACATCGAGCGGATGTACGCCCGTCTGGAGCGGGAGGCGTGGGCGGCGGCCCGGATCGCCGACCGCAACGTCGTGACGGTGTACGACGTGGCGACCGAGGACGGGCGTCCGTGGATCGTCATGGAGCTGGTCCGCGGCCTCTCGCTCGCCGAAGTGCTGGAAGCGGAGGGCCCGTTGACGCCGCAGCGGGCCGCGCACGTCGGTGCGGAGGTGCTCGCCGCGCTGCGCGCCGCGCACGGTGCCGGGGTGCTGCACCGGGACGTGAAGCCGGCGAACGTCCTGATCTCGAACGACGGGCGGGTCGTGCTCACCGACTTCGGGATCGCCATGGTCGAGGGCAGCTCCGCGCTGACCATGACCGGGGAGGTCGTCGGTTCGCCCGAGTTCCTCGCGCCGGAGCGTGCGCTGGGCCGTACTCCGGGACCCGAGTCGGATCTGTGGTCGCTCGGAGTGCTGCTGTACGCGGCGGTGGAGGGTGCCTCGCCCTTCCGGCAGGACACCCCGCTGAGCACGCTGCGGGCGATCGTGGACGAGGAACTGCCGCCACCGCGACGGGCCGGTCCGCTCGCCCCGGTGATCGAAGGGCTGCTGCGCAAGGACCCGGCGGAGCGGCTGCCGGCGGAGCGGGCGCAGGAGGACCTGCGGATCGTCGCGTCCGGTGGGGCCCCGCGCGGGGACACGGCGCCATCGGGACCGTACGCCCCCACGGTGGCCGCACTCCCGCTGCCGCCGCCCGGGACGGCGTCTTCGCCCACTCCCCCGCAGCCGGTCACGGGGACGCCGGCCACCGCGGTCACCCGGCCGGGGCGCGACCAGCGCAGTGCCGTCGTCCTGGTCGTGGGCGTGGTCGCCGTGGCCCTGGCGCTGGCCGGGCTGACGTACGCGCTGCTGAACCGCGGGGACGGCGGGCCGGAGGGCAAGAACACCGGTGGTGGGGCAAGTTCACCCGCGCGGACCGGCGGCCAGGACGAGAGGGAGGACGGCGGCGGGGCGACGGGGACGAAGGATCCGGCACCCGGTCCCGCCACGCGTGACGAGGACGACGAGGGGAGCGCTCCGCCGCCGCAGACCGTGTCGGTGACGGTGACCGGCGCGCGCACGGAGTACTCCGGGAGCTGTCCCCCGCCGGGCGAGCGGGCGCCCGCGTTCACGGCGACGTTCACCGTGGGGCGGTTGCCGGCCGAGGTGTCCTACCGCTGGGTGGCCGAGGACGGCTCGGTGGCCGATCTGGGCTGGCGGAAACTGTCGTTCCCCGAGGGGGGCGGGCGGTCCAAGGGGGACACGGTGACCGTGACGACGTACGCGGAGCGGGGAACGTACCGGAGCGAGATCGGCGTGGAGGTCAGGGAGCCGGTGCACACCACCTCCGAGACGGTGCCGTTCTCGGTGACGTGCGGGACGGAGACCCCGACGGGCGGGGCCTCCGGTACTCCCTCCGGTACTCCCTCCGGTACTCCTTCCGGTTCGGACGACGACGGCTACTGAGGGATCAGGCCGCCGCGTCCAGCGCCGGCAGGTAGCCGCCCGACTGGCCGGCCGCCTTCGGGTGGTACGAGTTGCCGATGTTGAGCCAGTCCACGCTGTGCAGCCAGGAGCTGCCCGAGCAGATCTCGTGGCCGGAGAAGGTGGTGCGCACGTCGCCGAAGGTGAAGCCGTGCGCCTGGGCACGCTGGGCGATGGTGTTGTCGAGGAGGTCGGCGGCGTCGTTGATGGCCCTCCGCTTGGTCTCGGAGAGTCCGATGCAGAAGGTGCCGAGCTTGTAGAAGCGGGGGTAACCGAGCACCACGACGTCGGCGTTCGGCGCCCGGTCGCGGATCGCCGAGTAGACGCTGTCGAGCCTGCCGGGCAGGGTCGAGTTCACATACGCCCGCGCGGTGGCGATCCGGTTGAGGCAGGAGCTGTCGGACTGGAGCACACAAGTCGTCATGACGTCGGCGAATCCGGCGTCGTTGCCGCCGATGCTGATCGAGACCAGGCCGGTGGCGGTGGAGAGCGGGCCGAGTTGCCCGGAGAGAACATCACCCGTGCGGGCGCCCGAGCAGGCGGTGAAGTCGAAGGACGAGGGTGAGTTGGCCGCGGCCCAGAGGTAGGGGTAGGCCTTCGTGCTGCGTTTGCAGTCGCCGCTGGAGGAGATGTAGCTGCCGGCTCCGACACCCGAGGAGTAGGAGTCGCCGAGCGCCACATAGCCGCCGTTCGCGGCCTGTTGGGACGCCTGAGCCGCCGTGGCCCCGGTGAGGGCGGTGGTGACGGCGAGAAGGAGTGTGCCGAGGAAGAGGACAAGTCGGGAACGTCTCATGGAACCTCCCTTTAGCAGGGTCTCTGCCGCAACCGTGGTACCAACTACGCGTGTTGACTGGAAGTGTCCATGCCAAAATTGTTACTGTCCCCCCGACCGGAATCCGACTTCAGGAACCAGCCCGGCATCCAGGGCTTCGGGCGCAAAGCCGTTCACGCAGACACATACGCCCGGGCAAGAGACACCCGTAACGGCCAAATCACCAATAACGTGAGATGACATTCCAGGTCTTGCCATACGGGTCCAATCGTCAATACCGTCATTCATCTCACCCGCATCGGTCCGTCGGTACGCGCTCAGGGGAGGGCTCGGGAGCACGACGAACCGGCGCGGGGCGCGGTAGGGGGGTGCCGTGCCCGGTGACCGCGATGGTGACCGGGCCGTGCCGCGCGGGCGGCCGCCGCTCAGGCGGCCGGCCAGATGTGCCGACTCACCCGGCGCGCACGTCGGTTCCAGCCGTCGTGCCGTGGGGTGAACAACCCCCCTTTCGAACCGGACGAACAGCCGGGCCGCCCGAGGGGCGGGCGGTCCACCGGACGAGAGGGACCAGAACCATGAGTTCCGTACTGCAGCCTGCGGCCGCGGATCAGGATCCGCCGGCCGCCAGGACGTACCGGCCCGTCTCCTCGCACCTGGCCATCGCGCCACCGGTGAGCGTGGTGATACCGGCCATGAACGAGGCGGAGAACCTTCCGTACGTCTTCAAGACGCTTCCCGACTGGATCCACGAAGTGGTCCTGGTCGACGGCAACTCCACCGACGACACCGTCCAGGTGGCCCGCACACTGTGGTCCGACGTGCTGGTCGTCGGGCAGCGCGGCAAGGGCAAGGGGGACGCACTGCGCTCCGGGTTCGAGGCCTGCACCGGCGACATCATCGTGATGGTCGACGCGGACGGCTCGGCGGACGGCAACGAGATCCTCAGCTATGTCTCCGCGCTGGTCTCCGGCGCGGACTTCGCCAAGGGATCGCGCTTCGCCAACGGCGGCGGCACCGACGACATGACCTTCATCCGCAAGCTCGGCAACCGGGTGCTGTGCGCCGTGGTCAACCGCAAGTTCGGCGCGCGGTACACCGACCTCTGTTACGGCTACAACGCCTTCTGGCGGCACTGCCTGGACAAGATCGACCTCGACTGCACCGGCTTCGAGATCGAGACCCTGATGAACATCCGGGTCGTCAAGGCCGGTCTGAAGGTGCAGGAGATACCCAGCCACGAATACCTGCGCATCCACGGCACCAGCAATCTGCGGGCCGTACGCGACGGCTTCCGGGTACTGAAGGTCATCCTCCAGGAGCGCTCCAACCGGCGTGCGCTGCGCCGCCGCCCGCGCCACTCCCCGCTGCTGGACACGGGCCGGGAGACGGTGTCTTGAGCGATCCCGGCACCCCGGGCGTCTCGGTCGTGATCTGCGCCTACACCGAGGAGCGCTGGGAGGACGTCCTCGCGGCCGTCGCCTCCGTGCGGGCGCAGTCACGGCCGGCTCTGGAGACCCTGCTGGTCGTCGACCACAACCGGGCTCTCCTGGACCGTCTGGACAAGGAGTACAAGGAGACCGGGGAGGTGCGGGTGCTCGCCAACGCGGGCCCCCGCGGCCTGTCCGCCGGCCGCAACACCGGAATCGCCGCCTCACGCGGTGAGATCGTCGCCTTTCTCGACGACGACGCCGTGGCCGAACGCGACTGGCTCGGGCACCTCGCCGCGGGGTACGCCGATCCGCGCGTGATGGCGGTCGGCGGGCGCACCGAGCCGGTCTGGGCGTCGGGCCGCCGCCCCGACTGGTTCCCCGAGGAGTTCGACTGGGTGGTGGGCTGCAGCTACCGGGGCCTGCCGGGAGGGCGGGTGCGGGTGCGCAACGTCCTCGGTGGTAACGCCTCCTTCCGGCGCGAGGCCTTCGACGCGGCGGGCGGCTTCGCCACCGGTATCGGGCGCGACGGCGACAAGCGCCCGCTGGGCGGGGAGGAGACGGAGCTGTGCATCCGCCTGAGCCGGGCCCGGCCCGACGCGGTCCTGCTGATCGACGACCGCGCGGTGATCCACCACCGGGTGCCCGGGGCCCGCGAGCACTTCCGCTACTTCCGTACCCGGACCTACGCGGAGGGCCTGTCCAAGGCACTGGTGGCCCGCAGCGTCGGCACCCGGAGAGGACTGGAGTCCGAACGCCGGTACACCACACGTGTGCTGCCGGCCGGAGTGGTGCGGGGGCTGCGCGACGCCCTGCTGTTCCGCCCGGGTGGCGCGGGCCGGGCGGGGGCAATCGTCGCCGGGGTGCTCACGGCGGCGGGCGGATACCTGGTGGGCAGTGTGCGGGCCCGCCGGGGCGCAGTCACCTTCTGCGTGGTGGCCGCCGGGAAGGACGACGACCGTGACTGACGCACCCGTGCCGATCCTGATGTACCACGCGGTCATGGCCCGGCCGAACGGGGCGACCCGGGCGCTGTCCGTGTCCCCGGAGGCGTTCGCCGAGCAGATGGCGGTGCTCGCGGACCGGGGCCTCACCCCCGTCACCACCGCCGAACTGGCCGCCCGCTGGCGCTCGGACCGGCCGCTGCCCGCGCGGCCGGTCCTGGTCACCTTCGACGACGGCTACGAGGGCGTGCACCGCCACGCCCTGCCCGTCCTGGCCCGGCACGGCTTCCCGGCCACCCTGTTCGTCTCCACCGGCTGGCTCCGGGGTCCGTACGACACCGGCGGCGGCCTCGACACCATGCTCGACTGGGGTCAGGTGCGTGAGCTGGCCGCCCGGGGCGTGGAGATCGGCGGGCACAGCCACAGCCATCCGCAGCTCGACCTGCTCGACGACGGCCGGTTGCGGGCCGAGCTGATCCTCTGCAAGGAGATCGTCTCGGACCAGCTGGGCTCCGTACCCGCCTCGTTCGCGTATCCCTACGGCTACTCCAGCCGCCGGGTGCGCGAGGCGGTGCGGGAGACGGGGTACGCCCAGGCCCTGGCCGTCGGCAACGGCCTCGCCCGCCGCACCCAGGGGCCGTACGCCCTGCGGCGCGTGACGGTGCGCAGGTCCACATCCGCCGCCGACTTCGCACGCCTGGTGGAAGGCCGGGCCGTCACCCGCGCCTTCGCCCGGGACCGCGTCCTGACCAAGGGGTACGCGATGGTGCGCCGCACCCGGCAGGCAGGGCGGTTGGTCCGCCGTCCACCGGACCGCACACCGGGGGCCGTACGGTGACCCTGCGCGCGCACCCCGGAAACCGGGTGCACACGGCGGCCCGGTGACCGATCATGGCGGCATGTCCGCGCACCCGCACGACGCACTGCCGATCCGGCTCAACGTCGACGACAGCGACTCCCCGTCCGATGTCGTCGACGCCCTGTTCCTCGGCCGCTTCGCGACGGGCGAGCAGCCGTACTCGCACGCCGCCAACATCGACCGCGTGCGCTCCGGCGCGACCCTGCTCCCCGCGAGCGCGCGGGTCCTGCGGCTCGCCAAGGACGACGACCGCAGCGCCACCCTGGCCGAGGGCGACGGCTGGACGCTGCTGGTCTCGCGCTGGAACCGGGGCGCCGACGTCACGGTCACCGCGACCAGCGCCGACCTCGCGGCGAAGATCCTGGACGAGGCCACCGACGGCGCGGCGGACGAGCCCGAACCGCAGCCGGAGAACGTCACCATGGGGTTCTGGTACGTCTCCCCCAGGCGCGGCCCGCACCGCACCACCCGGCAGATCTCGGCGGGCACCTGGGAGGAGATCCGGCCCAACTACACCGCGCCGGTGGCGGACGCGATGGACCGCCTGATGAAGACCACCCCCGAGGACATCTCGGGCCGGCTGCTCCTGCTGCACGGCCCGCCGGGCACCGGCAAGACCTCCGCGCTGCGCACGCTGGCCCGGTCCTGGCGGGACTGGTGCCAGGTGGACTGCGTCCTGGACCCGGAGCGGCTCTTCTCCGACGTCGGCTATCTGATGGACATCGCGATCGGCGAGGAGGACGCGGCCGGCAAGGGCCGCTGGCGGCTGCTGCTCCTGGAGGACTGCGACGAGCTGATCCGCGGCGAGGCCAAGCACACCGCCGGGCAGGCGCTCTCCCGGCTGCTGAACCTGACGGACGGTCTGCTCGGCCAGGGCCGCAACGTCCTGGTCGGGGTCACCACCAACGAGGACCTGGAGCGGCTGCACCCGGCCGTGGTCCGCCCCGGCCGCTGCCTGGCCAGGATCGAGGTGGGGCGGCTGACCCGTACGGAGGCGGTGAACTGGCTGGGCGGTGAGGAGGGCGTCGGCCGCGAGGGCTCGACCCTGGCCGAGCTGTACGCACTGCGCCGGGGCACCTCCCCGACGGCGCTTCCGGAACCACGCGGGAACACGGACGCGGGCCTGTACCTGTAGGTGCTTTGATGGGTGTATGACCCTGTTCGTCGGGACGTCGGGGTGGCAGTACAAGGACTGGCGAGGGGAGCTGTATCCGGCCGGTCTTCCGGTGCGGCTCTGGCTGGAGGAGTACACGGCGCACTTCGCCACGGTCGAGATCAACAACGCCTTCTACCGGCTGCCGTCCCGGGAGACCTTCGTGTCCTGGCGGGAGCGCACCCCGCCGGGCTTCGTCGTCGCGCTGAAGGCGAGCCGCTACCTGACCCACATCAAGCGGCTGCGCGATCCCGAGGAGCCGGTGGACCGCCTGATGAGCCGCGCGACCGGGCTGGGCGACCGGCTCGGCCCGGTCCTGCTCCAGCTCCCGCCCACCCTCCGGGCCGACCCCGCGCTGCTGCACGCCTGTCTGCGCCGCTTCCCGGAGTCGACCCGGGTCGCGGTCGAGCCGCGCCACCCGTCCTGGTGGACACCGGAGGTCCGCGCCGTACTGGAGTCCCGGGGCGCCGCCCTGTGCTGGGCCGACGTGCTGTCCCGCCCCGCGACCCCGCTGTGGCGGACCGCCGACTGGGGCTACGTCCGCTTCCACCAGGGCCGGGCCCACCCCTGGCCCCCCTACGGTCGTCAGTCCCTGCGCACCTGGCTGCACCGCATCGCCACGACCTGGCCTGCGGACGAGGACGTCCACGCGTACTTCAACAACGACCCGCACGCGGCAGCGGTCACCGACGCGAAAACCTTCACCCACCTGGCCCACACAGCCCACCTACCGGTCGCCCCCGTCCCCCGGGGCAACCGGAACCTGCGCATCTAGCCCACCAACGACCCCCCAGGGGCGCGGGGAACTGCGCGCCCAGCCCCCACCACCCGCACTCGCACCCCAGGGGCGCGGGGAACTGCGCACCCAACCCCCACCACCCCGCACCCGCCCTCAAACCCCCACCACGACGGCGCCCACCCACCACCCACACCCCCGCACCCTCACCCCAGGGGCGCGGGGAACTGCGCACCCAACCCCCACCACCCCGCACCCGCCCTCAAACCCCCACCACGACGCCCCTCACCCGTAAGCCGCCCGCAGAGCATCCCGCACGGCGGCGAGCGCCGCCTCCTCCGAGCACCCCAGCCGCCGCGCCCGCGCCGCATACGCCTGCCCGGCGGACGCCAGTTCCCGCTCCGCCCCCGACCCCGCCGCAGCGACGAAGGTCCCGTTGCGCCCCCGCGTCTCGATCACCCCGTCCTCCTCCAGCGCCCGGTACGCCTTGGCCACCGTGTTCGCCGCCAGGCCGAGCGTCCCGGCCAGCCCTCGCACCGTCGGCAGCCGGTACCCCACCGGCAGCACTCCCGCGCGGGCCTGCTCGGAGATCTGCGCCCGCACCTGCTCGTACGGTGGCGTTCCGTCATCGATATGGATCTTCAAGGTCACGGCCCGATTGTCCCGCACCGCCGCACCGCCGGGGGCACCCGCGCGCACCCGAAAATGGGAGGCGTCCCCGGACTCGTCCCCCATAGCGTGCGCCTCCATGACAGTGACCGTCCGCGATCTCCGCTCCGACGCGCCCGCCGACCTCGAGGGTTTCGCCCGTGTCCGGCAGGCCGCGCTGCCGTTCGTCCTCGTCACCCCCGACTCCCTGGCCCACGACCTGGCCCAGCTGCGTCCCGACGCCCGCTACCGGCCCCTGGTGGCCGTGGCCGACGGTGAGGTGATCGGTACGGCGCAGGTGCATCTGGCCCTGGAGAGTGCCGAGCCGGGCCAGGGCAACCTCAATGTGTACGTCCACCCGGCCCACACGGGCCGGGGCGCGGGCACGCTGCTCGTACGCGCCGCCGAGGAGCACCTGGCCGCGCACGGGGCGACCCGGCTGTTCGCGTGGGTGCTGGACGAGCCGGGCAACCGCGCCTTCGCCGAACGGCACGGCTACCGGGCGAGCCGCTCCGCCCACTTCCTCCGCCTGGACCTGGCGAAGGGCGCCCTGCCGCCGCTCCAGGACCCGCCGCCGGGCGTGGAGCTGCGCCCGGCCTCGGACTTCGCCGCCGATCCGCGCCCGCTGTTCGCACTGGACGCGGAGACGACCGCGGACGAGCCGGGCGACGTGGACACCGAGCTCACCGACTACGAGGCCTGGCTGGCGGAGACCTGGCGGCACCCGCTGTTCAGCCCCGAACTGACCACCGTGGCGCTGGTCGACGGCCGTCCCGCCGCCTTCTCCGCGGCCCGCACGGACGGCGGCACCCGGTACGCCACGGGCATGACCGGCACCGCCCGGGCCCATCGCGGCCGGGGCCTGGCCAAGCTCGCCAAGAACGACTCCCTGCATCGGGCGCGCGCGGCCGGGTACACGGAGGCGTTCACGGGCAACGACACCGGGAACGGGCCGATGATCGCGATCAACACGTGGTTCGGCTACGAGATCTGCGGGACGGAGGTGCGGTATGTCCGCGCACTCGGCTGACGGGCCGGCCAGGGTGGAGGTCGTCCTCGTCAAGGCGGGACGGATGAAGATCCGCTATCCGGCCGAACTGCTTGCCGACGACGGCACCCATGTCCGCGTGCGCGCCCCCTGGGCGGGGGCCGGTGTGCGCGACTTCGGCTTCGTCCGCTTCGAGCCGGGGGACGTCTTCACGGAGCACTACTGGCGCGACCGGTGGTATTCCGTGAAGGAGGTCCGCACCGCCGGGGGCGCCTTGAAGGGCCACTACTGCGACATCACCCGCCCGGCGGAGCTCTCCGCCGGGCGGCTGGTCGTCGAGGATCTGGACCTGGACCTGTGGGTCTCCGCGGACGGTACGGACGTACGGCGGCTGGACGAGGACGAGTTCACCGCGAGCGGTCTGCTCACCACGGATCCCGAGGCGGCGGCGGCCGCGGTGGCCGCCCTCGACGAGCTGGACACCCGGGCCCGCGAGGGCGGGTTCGGCGCGCTGCTCGCATGACAGCAGCGGATCACCCGGGGACCGCGACGAGCGCGTACCGCTCGTCGTCCACCTCGCGGCCCCACAGTGCCATGTCCCCGGACAGCCGCTCCACGCGCACCGTCCCGCCGATCGGGGCCAGGAGCGCGGTGAGCCGGTCCGCCGGTATCCCGGCCGGGTTCACCGTCCCCCACACCCCCTCGACCAGCACCAGCCGCCCACCCGGACGCAGCAGGTCCCGCCAGTGCCGCAGGGCCCGCTCCGGGTCCGGCAGGGTCCACAGCACATGCCGGACGAGGACGGCGTCGTAGCGCTCCTCGCCGACCGGTGGTGCCGCCGCGTCACCGATCAGGAACACCGCGTCCCGCCCGGCGAGCTTCTCCCGGGCGAGCGCCACCATGGCCGGGGAGCGGTCGACCCCGGTGATCCGGTGCCCCTGCTCGGCCGCGAGCAGCGACAGGCTGCCGGTGCCGCAGCCGAGGTCCAGGACGTCGCCGGCCCGTCCGGGCAGCCAGGACCGCAGCCGGCCGGCCCAGGCCGCGCGCACCTCCGGGTCGCGCAGTCCGTGGTCCGGCTCCTCGTCGAAGGCGGCGGCCCGGGCGTCCCAGTCGACACCGCCCGTGCCCGTCCCGTCACTGTCGTGGGTGGTCATGGGCCAAGAGTGACACCCACCACTGACAATCGATTCGTGACGGCCGCCACAGACAGAACGGGACCGATGAGGAACTGTCCCCCGAAAGGTCTGCCTCCGTGACACCGCGGAACCCGGTGGACCCTGGAGGAGGCAGCCATGCGCCGTGTCACCGTGCACAAGCCCCCGAGGAAAACGGACACCCGCCGGGTCCGCGAGGAGACCGACGAGCGCCCCGCGGGACGCCCCGAGGTCCGCGAGGACATCGCCCGCACCTGGTGGCCCGAGGACTGAACGCGCCCGCCGTACGGGACTCAGTCCAGCCGCTTGTGGTACTCGATCCGGTTGTACGGCCCGATCGCCCCGGGCTCCACGACCTCGTAGCCGAACTTCGGATAGATCCTCTGGTTCTCCCACATCATCACGTGGGTGAAGAGCCTGATCCCGGACAGTCCGAGCGCACGCGCGCGTGCGTCCACGAGCTCCAGCAGCAGCCGCCCCACCCCGGTGCCGTGCGCGTCGGGGCGGACGGCGATGACGTCCAGGTGAAGATGGCCCCCGCGCGGCTCGACCACCACGAGGCCGGTCACCCGCGCGGTGCCCGCCGCACCTCCCGGCGCCCGGACCACGAACACCCTGCCCGCGGCCACGTTCGCCGCGTGGTCCGCCTTCATGGGCACCGGCACGGCCCCGATGCGCGCGATGTACGGCCGGAAGGCGGCGTCGATCACCGCCTTCACCTCGGGAGCGTCGGCGGCGACTGCCGGGCGGATCCGCTCGTTCGTCATGCCACGCACCGTACCTACCTGATCCCAGCCTGAGCACTCCCTTAACGCGGCCATAAGAATCCCTCTCCAGGGCCTTCGGCAGGCGTTTTCGCGGCTTCCCGGGGCTAGCTTCTGAGCCACCCCCACGGGATTCGTCCCCAGGATCCACAGACCGCCGTTCCGAGGAGTTGCTGCCCCATGTCCGCACGCCGCAAGGCCGCTGTCGCCGCCGTCGGTCTCGTCCCGCTCACCCTGACCGGGCTGTCCGCCACGCCGGCGTCCGCGCACGGTTCACTGGGCGACCCGGTCAGCCGGGTCGCCCAGTGCTACGCCGAGGGCCCCGAGAGCCCCCGGTCGGCGGCGTGCGGGGCGGCGGTCGCGGCCGGCGGCACCCAAGCGCTCTACGACTGGAACGGCATCCGCATCGGCGACGCGGGCGGACGCCACCAGGAACTCATCCCCGACGGCAGGCTGTGCAGCGCGGGCAACGATGCCTTCAAGGGCCTCGACCTGGCCCGCGCCGACTGGCCGGCGACCGCGGTGAACAGTGGCTCGTACACCTTCAAGTACCGCGTGACGGCCCCGCACAAGGGGACCTTCAAGGTGTACATCACCAAGCCCGGATACGACCCGTCGCAGCCGCTGGCCTGGAACGACCTGGACCTGGCCGACCCGGTGGCGACGTCCACCGACCCGGCGGCGTCGGGCGGCTTCTACACCTTCGGGGGCACGCTCCCCGAGCGTTCCGGCAAGCAGCTGCTGTACGCGGTGTGGCAGCGGTCGGACAGCCCGGAGGCGTTCTACTCCTGCTCGGACGTCACCTTCGGCGGCGGGAACCAGGCGGGCGGGAACCAGTCGGGCGGCGAGGAGGCCGGGGGCGGCGGGGCCGCCGGACCGGGCGACGCGCCGAAGCAGGAGGTGGCCCCGGCTCCGACCGCCTCCGCTCCGTCCGAGGAGCAGATCAAGGACGGTGCCGACAAGTCGACCGTCGAGAACCACGGGCACGGTGACGACGATCCCGGCACCTCGGCCGAGCCGACGGCGGCGGCCGAGGCGGGCGACGGCACCGCCGCGGCCGCCGCCGCCGAGGTCCCCAACCAGCCGAAGGCGGCCGGAACGTCGCAGAACCTCGCGGAGACCGGCGGCGACGCCGGCACCCCGTACCTGGTGATCGGCGGCGCCGCGGCGCTGGCGCTCGGCTCGGCGGCGCTGTTCGCCTCCGCGCGGCGGCGCACGGCGGCCGGACGGTCCGGCCGCTGAACCGACTCGGGGGCCCTGTCCGGCGGCTCAGGCCGGACAGGGCCCCCGCGCGTACGCCGCGCGGCTACACGTGTCAGCTGAACACCGAGGCGCAGGTGGTCGGCTTGGCACGGGCAGGGTCGAGGGCGTTCGCCACCTCGTGGAAGGCGATCCGGTCCAGCAGTCCGATCGCCAGATGCTCGGACAGGTCGACCGGGCAGAGGTCCTGGAGCAGCACGTTGCGCACGTTCGGTCCGGTCAGATAGGCGCTGCGGTACGGGGTGACGACCTGGTCGTACCGGGTGGCGAGGACGGTGTAGCGGACGCCGGGCACGGTGTCGCCGCCCGCGTTGAGCCTGGTCAGGAAGTCGGATCCGGCGACCTGGTCGGCGAGGGCGGGGGTGGCCTCGCTCAGCAGGTCCTCGGCGCCCGGGAAGTAGGGCAGCAGCTCGGTGAGGCCGCTCAGCGTGGTGCCGTGGTTGCTGGGCGCGATGCCGACGAGGGCGTTCACCTCGTCCGCTCCGCCGAGGAACTTGAGGTAGTGGCGCGGCATCATGCCGCCCTGGGAGTGGCCGACGATGTCGGCCTCGTCGGCGCGGGTCGCGGCGAGCACGTTGTCGACGAAGGCGTCGAGCTGTTCGGCGGACTTCTCGACGGGCCCGAGGCCGTGGAAGAAGGGGACGCCGGGGAGCTGCCCGTAGTCGAGGGAGAAGACGCAGTAGCCGCGGTGCTTCAGATAGGGCGCGAGGCCCAGCCAGTTGTCGACGGAGTTGCCGAAGGTGCCGTGGACCAGGACGACCGGGCGGGGATGTGCGGCGGAAGGCTTGCACGTGTAGTCGTTCCAGCCCGAGCTGGGCGCGGCGGCGGCCTGAGCGCTCGTGGCGGAGGGGACGGTGACGGCCGCGGCGGCCAGGAGGAGCGCGGCCAGCGGTCTGATCACCCGCTTCCAGGGCAGCATCGTGTGATCTCCTTGCGGTTCAAGGGGGAAGGGTGGGGTCCTACGCCCTGTGATCCGGATCACGAGGATGCTGTTCACTCGTCAAGTTACGGGCGAGTAGTAAAAGGGGGAAGTTACGGGTCGGTAAAAACTGCCCGCATCGACCGGCGGTCGTCCACCGGATCCTGATAGTGCGTCACCAAGCGGGACGAATCGGCCCGTCGGGCGCGATGCGCAGCAACGCCTCCCGCAGGGCCCGCACATCCGCCTCCCCCAGCGCCCCGCTCCAGGCCCGCACGACCTCGGCCGCCGCCTCCTCGGCCGCCCGGGTGCAGGCCCACCCCGACTCGGTCAGGACGACCAGCCGGGCGCGCGCGTCCCCGGGATGCGGGCGCCGCTCGGCGTACCCCTTGCGCACCAGCTCGTCGACGAGCTGACTCGCGGCCTGTTTGGTCACGCCGAGATGGGCCGCGAGGTCGGTGACCGTCGCGCCGTCCGGGGCGAGGCGGGTGAAGGCGAAGCCGTGCGCGGGCCGCACCCCTTCGAACCCGCGCGCGACCACACCGTCATGGACGCGCCGGGTGAGGTCCCCGGCGACGGCGAGCAGGGCGGCGGACAGGGCCATGGCCTCGGAGTTCTGCACGGGGGCATTGAAGCACCTTGACGAAATGGTCAAGCTGCTTGAGCATATAGTCAAGCTACTTGACCACACCTCGGAGGCTCACCATGCCCGTCGTCCGCCCGTCCGAAGCCGTCGTCCACGAGATGCACGGCGCCCGCTTCGTCTCGTACGCCACCCCGTCCACCGGCAGCGAGGAGCTGTGCGCCTGGCGGGGCGAGATCCCCGCGGGCACCCGGGCGCCCGCCCACACCGTCAGCCGGGAGGAGATCTTCCATCTGCTCGACGGCGAACTGCTGATCACCCTCGACGGCAGCCGCCACCGCGTCACCGCCGGCGATACGGTGATCGTCAACCCCGGCGCGTCGCTCACCGTCGAGAATCCGACCACCGAGGTCGCCGTCTCCTGGGTCACCACGTCCCGCGGCCTGGAGGCGACCCTGGCCGACGGCACGCGTGTCGTGCCGCCTTGGGCCAACTGAGCCGGCGTCCCTCAGGCGGCCAGCGTGCCCGGCATCACCGCGCGGGGGCCGAACTTCGCCCGCGCCCGGTCGGCGACCTCCTCGATCCTGCGCGCCTTTTCGTCCACCGGATCGAAGGTGAGCTGGTGGGACGCCTTCTCGGCGGGGTCGAGCCCCTCCGCGCGCAGCGCGATCGCACGCACCCGGGCGCGCTGCAGACCGAGCGCCTCGTACAGGCCGTACGCCGCCCTGGTGAGCTCGGCCGAGTGGGCGGTCGGCTCCGGGAGGGTACGGGTGCGGGTGGTGACGGGGGTCCCCCCGCTCATGGGGGTCCCCCCGCTCGAGCGGAGTCGGGAGTGGGGGAGGTCGGCGTAGCGCACGGTGAGGGTGAGGCCGCGGCAGACCTGGTCGAGGGCGCGCAGCCGGGCGCCCAGTTCCTCGGTGGCCGAGAGCAGGGCGCGGCGGTGCCGATCGGGGTCCAGCTCGTCGCGGGTGAAGGGGCGTTCGGTGGCCAGCGACCGGGAGACGGCGTTGGGTACGACCCGGCCGCGGTCGATGCCGTTCGCCTTCTCGTGCAGCTCGCGTCCGGCCCTGGCGCCCACCAGCCGCTGGAGCGTGGACAGCGGGGCGGCGGCGACCCGGCCGAGGGTGTCGAGACCGTACTCGCACAGCGTGCGGGCGCTCCTGGTGCCGACGCCGGGCAGCGCGATGACGGGCCGGCCGGCGAGGAACTCCCGCACCCCGTCCCCGGGCACCGCGCGGGTCAGCCCCGGCCGGGCGTCCCGCAGGGCCATGCGGGCCACCATCGGGCCCGGCCCGGCACCGATCACACAGTCGACGCCGTGCAGGGCGAGGGCGCGCACCCGGATCACCGAGGCCAGTTCGAGGGCGGTGCGCCCGAAGTACCGTTCGGCGCCGCGCAGATCGGCCAGCGCCCCGTCCGGTGGCAGGGCCTGCACGACAGGGGTGAACTCCTCCAGCAGGCCGAGCAGCCCCGGTAGGGCGGCCTCGTGCGCCGGAGGCAGCCGGAAACGTACACAGAGGACAGTCATCCCGCACTCCCCGGGCTCCGGTGCCACAACTTCCTTCCCACCGCGGGCCCTTCGCCCGCGGGGCGCAGATCGGCCCAGGGGTGCATCTCGTACCCCGTGGGCATACGGATGGTCCGGTCCTCCATCGGGTCCCGGGCCGCGGAACCGGCCGGCGCGGGCCGCCCGTCCGAACCGGCGAGCCGTCCGCGGGCCGGGCCGCCGCCGCCGTCACCGGCGGACTCCGCGCCGGTGACGGCCGGCTCGGCGAGCCGCGCGGCGACTCCCTCCAGCCCTTCCTCCCGGCGGATCTCCAGCAGGTCGGCGAGGTTCCAGGCGGCGGAGCCGACCACGCTGAAGCTGCGCGGGCCGCGGCGCTGCACCACCCCGCGCACCAGCAGCAGCCAGGAGTGGAAGACGGTGTGGGCGCAGGTGTCGTGGGAGTCGTCGAAGAAGGCGAGGTCGACCAGGCCGGTGCCGTCGTCCAGGGTGGAGAAGATGACCCGCTTGCCGGAGCGGATGGGCGGGGTCTGGGTGGCCGCCTTGGCACCCGCGACCAGCACGGTGTCCCCGTGCCGGGCCTCGCGCAGCCGCCGCGCGGAGACCACGCCCAGTTCCTCGAGGAAGGTGCCGTGGTCGTCCATCAGATGGCGTGAGGCGTCCATCGAGAGCACGCCCAGCTCGGCGCTGAGCCTCTCCGGCTCGGTGAGGTCGGGCAGCCCGGCCGGGGCGGTCCCGCGGCCGCCGGACAGGGGGAGCTGGTCGCCGCGTCCGCCACGGGCGCCCCGGTGCAGTTCGGTCAGATGCAGTTGCAGATCACGGCGGTTGGCGCCGAACGCGTCCAGCGCGCCGACCTGGGCGAGGCGTCCGGCGAGCGGACGGCTGGGCCGGGCCCGCTCCCAGAAGTCGAGCAGTGAGGCGTACGGCTGCCCCTCGGCGATCCGGGCGGCCTCGGCCTCGCTGATGCCGTGCACGTCGGAGAGTGCCAGCCGCAGTCCCCACACTCCCTTCGCCCCCTTCACTCCCTTCCCTTCCCCAGATTCAGACACCAGTTCGATCCTGTGGGCGACCCCCGACCTGTTCACATCCAGCGGCAGCACCGGGACCCCGCGCCGCCGGGCGTCCGCCAGCAGCAGCCGCTTCGGGTACATGCCGGGGTCGTGGGTGAGCAGCCCCGCGTAGAAGGCGGCCGGATGGTGCGCCTTCAGCCACGCCGACTGGTACGTCGGTACGGCGAAGGCGACCGCGTGCGCCTTGCAGAAGCCGTAGGACCCGAAGGCCTCGACGATCTCCCAGGTGCGCTGAATCGTTTCCGCGTCATAGCCCCGAGCTGCCGCGTGCTGGGCGAACCAGACCTTGATCCGCCCCTGCGACTCCGGGTCGGACAGCCCGCGCCGCACCCGGTCCGCCTCACCGCGCCCGCAGCCGGTCAGGGTGGCCACGAGGTCGATGACCTGCTCGTGGAAGACGACCACCCCGTACGTCCCCTTCAGGGGTTCCTCCAGGTCCGGGTGCGGATAGCGCACCGGCGCCCGCCCGTGGCGCGCCTCGATGAACGGGCGCACCATGTCGGCGGCGACCGGGCCGGGCCGGAACAGGGAGATGTCCACCACCAGGTCGTGGAAGGTCGACGGCTGGAGCCGCCCGACCAGGTCCCGCTGGCCCGGGGACTCGATCTGGAAGCAGCCGAGCGTCTCGGTGGACCGGATGAGCCCGTACGTCGCCGGGTCGCCCTCCGGCACCGCGTCCAGGTCGATCCGCTCCCCCGTCGCCCGCTCCACCTCGGTGACCGCGTGCGCCATCGCCGACTGCATCCGTACGCCCAGCACGTCGAGCTTGAGCAGGCCGAGGTCCTCCACGTCGTCCTTGTCGAACTGTGCCATGGGGAAGCCCTCGCCGCTGGTCGGCATGACCGGCGTACGGGTCAGCAGGGAGGCGTCGGACAGCAGGACGCCGCAGGGATGCATGGCGACACCGCGCGGGAGCGCGTCGAGGGCCTCGACCAGCTCCCACAGCCTGCCGTACTTCTCCTTCTCCCCCGCCAGTTGCCGCAGTTCGGGCAGCTCGTCGAGCGCCGCGCGGGCGTCGCGGGCGCGGATGTGCGGAAAGGACTTGGCGATCCGGTCGATCTCGGCCGGGTCCATGGACAGCGCCGCGCCGACGTCCCGGACGGCGTGGCGCACCCGGTAGGTCTCCGGCATGGCGACCGTGGCGACCCGTTCGGTACCGAACCGGCCGATGATCGCGCGGTAGACCTCGAGACGCCGTGCGGATTCCACGTCGATGTCGATGTCGGGCAGCACGACCCGCTCCTTGGACAGGAAGCGTTCCATCAGCAACCCGTGCTCGACCGGGTCGGCGTGCGCGATACCGAGCAGGTGGTTGACCAGGGAGCCGGCGCCGGAGCCGCGCGCGGCGACCCGGATGCCCATGTCCCGGACGTCGTCGACGACCTGGGCGACGGTGAGGAAGTAGGAGGCGAAGCCGTGGTGGGCGATGATGTCCAGCTCGTGGTGCATCCGCTCCCAGTACTCCCGGCGGCCGGCGTATCCGCGCAGCACCATGCCCGCCGCCGCCCGGGAGGCCAGCGTCCGCTGGGCGGTACGGCGGCCGGCGCCGACGAGGTGCGGTTCGGGGAAGTGGACGCTGCCCATGCCGAGGTCGTCCTCGGGGTCGACCAGGCACTCGGCGGCCACGGACTGCGTCCGGTCCAGCAGCCTGAGGGCGGCCTCGCGCCGGAAGCCCGCGGCCTCCACCATCCGCTCGGCCGCTTTCAGCATGGCGCCCTGGTCCTTGAGCCAGGCCTCGCCGGAGTCCAGCCCTTTGGCCGGGTCGACGGGGACCAGCCGGCGGGCGGCGTCCAGCACGTCGGCGACCGGGCCGAGGCCCGGGTCGGCGTAGCGGACGGCGTTGCTGAGCACGGGCCGGACGCCCTGTTCGGCGGCGAAGCCCAGGGTGCGGGCGGCCAGCCGCAGAGAGCCGGGTCCCGTGCCCTCGCGGCCGTGCCAGACGGCTTCCAGGCGCAGGGCGTCGCCGTAGACCTCCCGCCAGGG
Source organism: Streptomyces sp. NPDC086080 (assembly GCF_044540255.1). Lineage (NCBI taxonomy): Bacteria > Bacillati > Actinomycetota > Actinomycetes > Kitasatosporales > Streptomycetaceae > Streptomyces > Streptomyces sp. NPDC086080. The sequence continues at coordinate 51,756 of NZ_JBITRU010000001.1, read as the reverse complement.
GGCGAGCAGCCGGGCGGCACGGTCGGGGCGGCCCGCGGCGAGGGCACGGCCGACGTCGGAGCCGGGGCCGAGCAGGACGGTCAGACCGTCGGCGTGGTTGTCCTCCCAGGACAGCAGCGGAAGTCCCTCGTGGGTGTGGGCGGCGGAGACCAGGCGGCACAGGTCGGCCCAGCCGCGGGCGCCGTCCCGGGCGAGGAAGGTGACACGAGGTGCCGATTCGTCGATGAAGGCACCGCCGCGGACCGGGGTGCGGCGCCTCTCCCGCCGTACGGACCCGTCCCCGCGCGCGTCCGGGGAGGCCGCGGGGGCCGCCACCGCCAGCTCCGCCCCGAACAGCGGGCGGACGCCGGCCTTCGCGCAGGCCTTGGCGAAGCGGACGGAGCCGGCCAGTGTGTCGCGGTCGGTGAGGGCGAGGGCGTCCATGCCCCGCTCCGAGGCGCGCTCGGCCAGCCGCTCCGGGTGGGAGGCGCCGTAACGCAGGGAGAACCCGGAGGCGGTGTGCAGATGCGTGAAACCGGGCACACGCACCTCCCGCACTCATGAGCCCTGATCGACTCTCGAACATTTGTTCCCAGCTACCTCACCCCCACCATAGACCAATTCTCGAATGTGTGTACGACATCCAGGCGACCCCTTCCCACCTGCGTAAATACCCCGGAACACCCGAAAGCCCCACCCCTCCGTGACGGAGGGGCGGGGCGTCGTGACGAGGCGTGCTCAGCCGATCTGGGTACCGGTGGCCGACAGGGCCTCCGTCACCGGCTGGAAGAAGGTCGTGCCGCCCGAGGTGCAGTCGCCGCTGCCGCCGGAGGTGAGGCCGACCGCGCTGCCGCCCGAGAAGAGCGAGCCGCCGCTGTCGCCGGGCTCGGCGCACACATCGGTCTGGATCAGACCGTTGACGATGTCACCGTTGCCGTAGTTCACGGTGGCGTCCAGACCGGTGACCGTGCCGGAGTGCACCTGGGTGGTGGAGCCGCTGCGGGTGACCTGCATGCCGACGGTGGCCTCGGCGGCGCCGGAGATCGCCTGCGTGGACCCGTCGTAGAGGTTGACCTCGCTCGGGTGGTCCACGTCGGCGGTGTACTTGACCAGACCGTAGTCGTCGCCCGGGAAGCTGGACGCCGCGTTCTCGCCGATCACGTTGCCCGAGGAGTCCGACCAGGTGGAGATGCCCTCGGTGCAGTGCCCGGCGGTGAGGAAGTGCGGCTCGCCGCCCTTGGTCACGTTGAAGCCGAGTGAGCAGCGCCCGCCGTCCCCGGTGATGGCGTCGCCGCCCGCGACGAAGGGCTTGTACTCCCCCTCGGTGCGCTGGAGTTCGGCCGTGGCTCCCAGCGAGTCGACGACCTTCGTCAGCTCGGCCCACTCGGCCTCGGAGACGGTGCGGTCCGCGGTGACGACGACCTTGTTGGTGGTCGGGTCGGTCACCCAGGCGGTGCCCGGGATGGTGGCGTCCCGCCGGAGGGTGGTGTGCGCGCTCTTCAGCTCGGCGAGGGAGTTCGTCACGACTCTCGCCTCGGCGCCGGCCGATTCGACGGTCGCGGCCGCGGCCTCGTCGAGCACGTTCACCACGAGGCTCTTGCTCTTCGCGTCGTAGTACGTTCCCGCCGCGTCGGCGCCCAGGTCCTGGGCGAGCGTCGATGCGAGCTTTCCGGCCGCCTGGACCGAGAGCGTGCGAGGCTCGGCGTCCGCCGGGACCTCGCTGGCGTTCGCAGTCTGGAAGGTGACCGCGCCCGCGGCCAGTGCGGCGATACCCGCACCCGCCATGGCCACACGTCGCCTGGGTATGCGTCGGTGCTTCAACTCACGTCCTCCTGTGGGGGGACGGCCCGGGAGGTTGTGGGGACCTCACCGGACCGGAAGGCGTACGGCCACGGGGGTGGAAGACGAAAGAAGCCACGCCCGTGCCGGTCGAACGGCGCCCACTCTTCCGAATCCTCCAGGGAGCACACAAGGTCGACTTCAGGACGCGCGTACGACAACGGCCGTGCGCCCTCTATGTCCTGACTGGTCATGGACACGCAGGGTCGTTCGCAGTGCAAACGCTGCGAAGGAGTAACCGGCGGTATGGTCCACGAGGTTCGAGGGTGGCTCGAAATCGACCCCTGGCGCCGGGAGCACACAAGCCGGGAGCACACAAGGGCGAGCCCCCGCACGCGGATCGCGTGCGGGGGCTCGCCGTGCTGCCGGCCGCGGACGGAGCCGGGGGACCGGTGGTACGGAACCGGTCCTAGTAGACGCTGACCCCGTAGGCGCTCAGCGCCTCAGTCACCGGCTGGAAGAAGGTCGTGCCGCCGGAGGAGCAGTTGCCGCTGCCGCCGGAGGTCAGACCGTACGCGGTGCCGTTGCTGCCGTAGAGCGCACCGCCGGAGTCGCCGGGCTCGGCGCAGACCGTGGTCTGGATGAGGCCGCCGACGATGTCGCCGCCGCCGTAGTTCACGGTGGCGTTGAGCGCGGTCACCCGGCCGCTGTGCGTGCCCGTGGTGGAGCCGTCACGGATGACCGTGGTGCCCACGCTCGGGGTGGCCGCGCGGGTGATGTCCACGCCGTTCGCGGTGCCGGGCCGGCTGACGGACCCGGTGTACCGGACGATGCCGTAGTCGTTGCCCGGGAAACTGGAGCCGGCCGTCGTGCCGATGGCCGTGGTGCGCGCGGAGTTGGAATACCAGGTGCCCGCGCCGTCGGTGCAGTGACCGGCGGTCAGGAAGTACTCGGTACCGCTGCTGCTGCGGACGTTGAAGCCGAGGGAGCAGCGCCAGCTGCTCGCATAGATGGCGTCACCGCCCTGGATGAGCTTGCTGAACGTGCCCGGGGTGCGCTTGACGGTGATCGCCTCGGCGTCGTCCCCGGCCTGCCGCTTGATCTTGTTGATCTCGGCCTGGGAGACCGTGCTGTCGACGGTGACGACGACCCGGTTGGTCTTGCTGTCGACAGCCCAGGCGGTGCCCGGGATGTCGGCCTTCAGCACCGAGCCGCTGACGCTCTTGAGCTCGGCGGAACTGAAGGTGGTGGGGGTGTCTGCCGCGTTCGCGCTGGGGATCGCGATCGCGGCGGCGGCCACGAGGCCGGTGGATACGGCGATCAGCCGGGTCCGTCTCGAGATGCCGCTGCGGGGGGTGGTGCGCTTGATCCTCACTTCTCGTTCCTCCACAAAGGAAGTAGGGGGCCCTCGTGGGGTTGTGGGCCCGTGAGGCGCAGTCAGCCGGCCACGCGTCCGGATCCCGAACACGTCGTGCCCCTGACAAGCGCTGGAGGCGAGTATTCGGCCGACCGACCGTTCGGCGCAAGAGTGCCTTTCGGCCGTCAACCTTTGAACCATGTAGGGGTTTTGAGTCGCGAGCCGATCGCATTACCAGCGGTCACACCGGCCTGACGGCCGACCGAACAGACAGAGGGTGGCCGGAAGTTGTCCCTCCGGTTCCCCGCCGCCCACTACGAACAGTCGCAGCAGCAGTCGCACCCGTCACAGTCGCACTTGTGGCAGCAGCCCTCACGCTTCTTACGGGACCATGGCCCCTCGTACTCCTCGGCGCAGCACATCTTGCAGGTGCAGCACAACAGCCAGAACATCCCGCAACCGGCCCAGAACCCGCGCCGTCCACGCGGCGGCTGGGCGGCCGGCCCGGAACCCGGCCCTCCGAAACCGCCACCACCCCCGCCGGGCGCTCCCCCGTCGCCGGCGTGCGGATTCCCGCTGCCGTACGGACCGCCCGCATACGGATTTCCGCCACCGTACGGATTCTGCGGCGGCCGGTCATGGGGCCCGGACCGTTGGGACGCGCAGGCGGGCACGGTGCCGAACGCCCGGTCCACCGAGCGCCGCACCTCGTGCACGAGCAGCAGATGCGCGAGCCCGGCGTCCTGGAACTCCACCTCCCCGAGGGCAAGCCGGATGCCGTGCACCGCGTCGTCGGCGAGCCGACGGGCCTCCTCCAGCGGGGTGCCGGTGGCGGCGAGCGGGTTCCAGGCGCCCGCGGCGGCGTCGGCCTCCCGGTCCTCCACGGCGTCCAGCAGATGCGCGAGGCGCCCGAAGAGGCGCCCGGCCTCCGCGAGCGGCCCGGCGTTGTGCGGCCGGCCGGCGAGCACCGCGGTGTGCGCGAAGGCGGCCGCGGTCGCGGTCTCGGTCGGCTCGGTGACGGTGAGGATCGCAGTGCCGGGCCCGGCGAGGGTCTCGATGCCGCTCTGCCGGTCCACGGCGTCGAGCAGGACGGCCGTGTCGAAGCCGACGTCGGAACCGGTCCGCGCTCCGGCCCGGTCCCAGCCCGCGGCGACCCGGCGCGCGGCGAGCGCCACCGGCCTGCGCGCCAGCAGCCCGTCGCCGTCGGCGACATGGTCACGCATCTTGGCGGAGGCGAGGACGAGGGAGACGGCCGCCGCGAGCCGCGCGCCCTCACCGTGCGCGACGGAGGCGGTACGCATACCGCGCAGCGGACAGGGCCCCGCGGTGCGCCGTCCCGCTGCCGCGGAGCCGGACTGAGCTTCCGTCAGAACGGAGACGAGCAGCCCGTCGTAGTTGGTGACGATACGCGCGAGCTGCCCGTGATCCCCGCGCAACGCGAGGCACAACCCGCACAAATGGGCCATCCACTGGGCGGTGAGCTTCTCCCCCAGCCGGTGCCGACACGGCCTGACCATTCCGAACACGACGTTCCCCCGCGCAGTTGTACGACGTTGAGCGGCCGCATCGTAGCGGTCGGAACGTTCACTCGTATGTACCCCTCGTCACCCGGACGCCGGGAAAATCATATTTCACTCCCCGTCAGTAACTGTTTACACCAAGACCCTTGGGAAACACGGGCTCTCGACGGATCCGCTGTGCACCAGTACCGTCACAAACCCCCCGCGCGGCGTCTATCCACTTGGCGCGCCATCCGCATCATGGACGACCATAGGGATGCGGAAAGCAGAAGGACCGCTGTGAGAGGAGGCGTCCATGGGATCGGTACGCAAGGCGAGTGCCTGGCTTGGCCTCGTCGACGACAACGAAGACGAGCGTTACTACGACGACGACTACTCCGACGGGCCCGAGACCGGGGAGGCCTGGGTCACCGATCCGCGGGTCAAGGTGGCCGCGGACGTCGCCGAGGAGAAGGGGCGCCGCATCGGCACGGTCACCCCGGACAGCTTCCGGGACGCCCGTGCCATCGGCGAGCTGTTCCGCGAGGGCGTTCCCGTCATCATGAACCTCACGGCCATGGACGCCGGTGACGCCAAGCGCGTCGTCGACTTCGCCGCGGGCCTGATCTTCGGCCTGCGCGGTTCCATCGAGCGGGTGTCCAACCGGGTGTTCCTGCTCAGCCCGGCCGACACCGAGGTGGTCAGCGGTGAGCCGGCCGCGCACCGTTCGGACGGTTTCTTCAACCAGAGCTGAGGCAGGGCCGCTCGCCGGCCCTGCCCCTTCGGACGCTCACCGGAAGGCGTCGAGCCCGGTGAGCGCCTTGCCCAGCACGAGCTGGTGCATCTCGACGGTGCCCTCGTAGGTGAGCACCGATTCCAGGTTCGTCGCGTGCCGCATCACCGGGTACTCGAGCGAGATCCCGTTGGCCCCGAGGATCGTACGGGCCGTGCGGCAGATGTCGATGGCCTCGCGGACGTTGTTGAGCTTGCCGAAGCTGACCTGCTCGGGACGCAGGCGGCCGGCGTCCATGCGCCGCCCCAGATGATGGGCGAGCAGAATCCCCTTGTGCAGTTCGACCGCCATGTCGGCGAGCTTGGCCTGGGTCAGCTGGAACCCGCCGATGGGCCGCCCGAACTGCTCCCGCGTTCTCGCGTAGTCGACCGCCGCCTCGAAAGAACTCCGCGCGGCGCCCATCGCGCCCCAGACGATGCCGTACCGGGCGTGCGAGAGACAGCTGAGCGGACCCTTGAGCCCGGTCGCCCCCGGCAGCACGGCGTCGGCGGGCAGCCGTACGTCGTCCATGACCAGCTCGCTGGTGACGGAGGCGCGCAGGGACCATTTGTGCTTGATCTCCGGCGCCGAGAACCCGGGGCTGTCGGTGGGCACGGCGAAACCGCGGATCCCCTCGTCGGTCCCCGCCCACACCACGGCGACACCGGCCACCGACCCGTTGGTGATCCACATCTTGCGCCCGTTCAGCACCCAGTCGGTGCCGTCCTTCTTGGCGTATGTGCGCATCGAGCCGGGGTCGGAGCCGGCATCGGGTTCGGTGAGCCCGAAGCAGCCGATGACCTCGCCCGAGGCCATCCGGGGCAGCCACCGCCGCTTCTGCTCCTCGCTCCCGAAGCGGTGGATGGCGTACATGGCGAGCGAGCCCTGCACGGAGACCAGGGACCGGATCCCGGAGTCGGCCGCCTCCAGCTCCAGGCAGGCGAGTCCGTACTGCACGGCGCTCGCGCCCGCGCAGCCGTAGCCGTCGAGGGACATCCCGAGCGCGCCGATCCCGCCGAGCTCCCGGGCCAGCTCCCGGATGCCGGGCAGCTCACCCCTCTCGTACCAGTCGGCGACGTGGGGCAGCACGCGGTCGGCCGCCCAGCCGCGCACCGTGTCCCGGATCGCCAGGTCCTCCGGATCCAGCAGATCGTCGAGGCCGAGGGGGTCGGCGGGGTCGAAGGGGGGCAACTTCGCGGACGCGGACATGGGACACCCTCCGGGGGTTGATCCGGGACGACTCCGGGACATCAACTAGCGCCGCTAGTCACGGGGCGACGTTACGACGCGGTCTCCCGCACGTCCACCCCGGCCGGACGGGCGCGGGCGGAGGCGTGGCTCACACCTTCACCTCGAAGGACGCGGGGCTCCACGGCCTCCCGCGGCGCGGGCAGCTCCACCGGCGCGGCCTCGCACTGCATCGCCTTCGGCAGCCGGAGCGCCATCGCCGCTCCGAGCAGCAGCAGACCCGCGCTCACCAGCAGGGTCACATGCAGCCCGTTCACGAAGGAGTGGCGCGCCGCGTGCCGCAGGGCCTCCCCGGCGGGCCCGCCGAGCTGCGCGGCCACCTCGTGCGCCTCGCCCAGGGAGTGTCCCGCGGCGGCGGACGCCGTGGTCGGTACCCCGGGGACACCGGCGACGCCGGGCGCGTAGGCCGCGTTCATCACGCTGCCGAGAAGAGCGATCCCTATCCCCGCACCCAGCTGGTAGGAGGTCTCACCGATCGCCGCCGCCCCGCCGGCCTGGTCCGGCGGCGCCTCGCTGAGCATCGACTCGTACGCGCCGAACAGCGTGGTCTCCAGGCCGAAGCCGAGCAGGACGAAACCGGTGAGCAGCAGCGGGGCGTTGTCCTGCCCGCCCATCGCGGTCAGCAGCACCACCGCGCCCGCCGTCAGACAGAAACCGGCGCAGACCATGCGGCGCGGGCCGAACCCGCGCAGCATCCGCGCGCCCGCCAGTCCCGCCGCCATCGCCGCGACGGTCAGCGGCACCAGGCGCAGCCCGGTCTCCAGCGGGGAGAGCCCCAGCACCAGCTGGAGGTACTGGGCGGCGATCAGTTCCAGGCCCACCAGCGCGAGCATCGCCAGCACGATGCAGCCCACCGATGTGCTGAAGGCCGGCCGGGCGAACAACCGCAGGTCGACCAGCGGATGGGCGCGGCGCCGCTGCCGGCGGACGAAGAGGGTCAGCAGTCCGGCGCCCAGGAGCAGCGGCAGCACGGTCCGCACACCGGTGACGGATTCCCCGCCACCGAGCCCTTTCACGCCGAGGACCAGGGAGAAGAGCGCGGCGGCGGCCATCAGCGCGCCGACCACGTCCCAGGGGCCGTCGCCCGCGCCCTTGGACTCCGGCAGCAGGAGCCGGCCCACCGGGAGGCTGACCAGCATCAGCGGGATATTGACCAGGAAGACCGAGCCCCACCAGAAGTGCTCCAGCAGGAAGCCGCCGATCAGCGGCCCGACCGCCGCGCCCACGGCGGCGACCGCACTCCAGATGCCGATGGCGAGGGCACGCTCGCGCCGCTCCGGGAAGACCTGGCGCAGGATCGACAGGGTCGCCGGCATGATCATCGCGCCGCCGACGCCGAGCAGCGCCCGTGCCAGGATCAGCACCGGAGCGCTGTCCGCGAGGGCCGCCAGGCCGGAGGCGACACCGAACAGGGCGTAGCCGAGCAGGAGGACGCGTCTGCGGCCGACCCGGTCGCCCAGGGTGCCGAAGAGGATCAGCAGCGAGGCGCAGACCAACGGGTAGGCGTCGACGATCCAGAGCAGTTCCACCGCGCCGGGCCTGAGGTCCTCGGTGACGGCGGGGACCGCCACGTGCAGCACGGTGGCGTCGACGGCGACCAGCAGCAGGCTGACGCAGAGGACGACGAGCACCACCCAGCGGTTGGCACCGGCCCCGGCCGCCCGACGGCGCAGCGCGGTGGCGGCCGTGGTCGTCCCGGACATGTACACGTACCTCCCAGATGTTCCCTCGCGATCGGCGGGTTCACGGGGTGGGGGACTCCCCCGTGACTCGGCCGGAGAGGAAGCGGTGGTCTCCGGCCCGCGCAGCGAACGGCGAGTGACACGTCAGAGTACGCGAGTGGGAGCGGAGATCGAGTGGCGGGCCTCTCACAGTTCCGGCCGATCGGTGTGGCGTACCCCACTTCCCGTCCCCGGTGCACACGCCGCTGCCGGGCGGTCCGGTTCCGCACCGGGTCGATAATCGGGCCCGTGAACGATCTCGCGACGCGCACCGCCCCGGCCCGCCCCGGAGCACTGCGCCGGGCCGCACCGGCCCTCCTCGGGTACGCCGCCGTGCGTGCTCTGGGCCTGCTCGTGCTGGTCCTGTGGAGCGAGGCGCGCGGCACGAACGCGTACACCTTGCTGACCGCCCGCTGGGACGCGCTCTGGTACACCCGCGTCGCCGGGCTGGGATACGGCTACGAGGTGCGGCTGCCGAACGGGGACGTGCACTCCAACCTCGCCTTCTTCCCGCTGTTCCCGTGGCTGGAGCGGCTGGTGGCGGCGGTCTCGCCGCTGTCGTACGCCGACGGGGGGTTCCTCGTCAGCGTGCTCGCCTCGCTCTGCGCGGCCTGGGGAATCTTCGCCGTGGCCGACCATCTGTACGGCCGCCGGGCGGGGGTGTACACGGTGCTGCTGTGGGCGGCGCTGCCGGTCGGGATCGTGCAGTCGATGGCGTACAGCGAATCCCTGTTCACCGCGCTCGCCGCGTGGTCGCTGTACGCCGTGCTGACCGGCCGCTGGGTGACGGCGGGCGTCCTGGCGGGTCTGGCGGGGCTGACCCGGCCGGTGGGGCTGGCGGTGGTCGCGGCGGTGTGGGCGGCGGGTCTCGCCTCCTGCCTGCGGGAACGCGCCGGCTCCGCGCGCGGGGCCCCCTCGGTCCTGGAACGTGCCGGCCTCCCGCACGAGGGCACCCCCTTCGGGCGGGATCGCAGCACGGTGCCGGGGGACGGCGCGCGCTCCGGGCAGCGCGCCGGTACGTCCACCACCGCCCCGCGCGCGCCCGCGCCGGACGGCGCCCCGCGGGCCCCGGGCGCCCCCGGTGTCCGCCTGCGCCGGGCCCTCGGCATGCTGCTCGCGCCCCTCGGGGCCGCCGGCTACGTGCTGTGGGTGGGGCACCGGACCGGGGACGGACCGCTGGGATACCTGGACGTACAGGCCGGCTGGCGGAACGGGTTCGACGGTGGATACGCCTTCGCCCGCTTCGTCGCCGGGAGGTTCACGTCGTTCCCGTCCGCCCTGGCCGGGGTCGGACTCCTGCTGGGCGTGGGCCTCGTGGTGTGGCTGTACGTGGTCTGCGTACGACAGCGACAGCCGCTGCCCCTGCTGGTGTACGCGGGGGTCGTCACCGCGCTCGCCCTGTGCGCGTCGAGCTACTTCGGCTCCAAGCCCCGGCTGCTGCTGCCCGCCTTCCCCCTGCTGCTGCCCCTCGCGCGCGCCCTGGCCGGGCCGCGCGCGCCCCGGCCGGCACTGGTCGTGGGGGCGGTCGCGGCGGCCTCCGCGGTGTACGGGGCCTTCTGGCTGAACGGCTCCGGACCGCCCTGACCCGGTCCGGACCGCCGATGAGCACCGGGGAAATTCCGCACCAGGCTCCGGTGAACGAATATAAAAGCGCGATAAAACCGCACCCCCGAATGGTCGAATGAATTCAGGACCACCGTGCGGATTCACGGGAAATAAAGGCCCTCCTGAGAGGAATGCCACATCACATCGTCATCACAAAGACGCTGATTCGTCGGGGTTCACCGCTCACTCGCTGTAACGTCGATTGGGTGCGTACCGAACGGAAACACACCCGTCTGGACCGCGTGTTCGCGAGGCTGGACCGTGAGCCGGAACGACCGGCTCTCATCGGCATGCCGCGAATGAGCCGGCACCGGATGGTGCTCTTCGGCGCCACCCTGGCCTTCTACGTGGCGATCGTGTGGGCCGTGCTCATCACCTCCTGGCTGGTCCGGCTGGACTGGCAGGTGATGTTCTTCCGCCCCTACCAGCAGTGGCCGGAGCTCCACGCCTTCGTGGACTACTACGTGGTGCTGGGCCAGCGCGGCCCGACCGCCGTGATGGTCGCGGCCTGGCTGGGCTGGCGCTCATGGCGGCAGCACACGCTGCGCCCGCTGCTCGCCCTCGGCGTCTCGCTGCTGCTGCTCAACGTCACCGTGGGTGCCGCCAAGTACGGCATGGGGCGCCTCGGACCCCACTACGCGACCGAGATCGGCTCGAGCGAGATGTGGCTCGGCGGCGATATATTTCCCAGCGGCCACACCGCCAACGCCGTGGTGACCTGGGGAATCCTGGCCTATCTGGCCTCCACTCCGAGGGCGCGCCGCTGGCTGTCCGCCGTGTCCGCGGTGACCTCGCTCGGCGTCGGTCTGTCCACCGTCTACATCGGGACGCACTGGCTGAGCGATGTGATCCTCGGCTGGGCCGCGGGCCTGCTGATCCTGCTCGCGCTGCCCTGGTTCGAGCCGCTGATCGCGCGCACCGAGACCCGCGTCCTGGACCTGCGCGACCGCTGGCGGGCACGCCAGGGCCGGACCGCGGCGGCTACGGGTCCGGTCGGGCAGCCCGTCATGTTCACACCGCTCACCGGCCGCGCGGACCCCGTTGCCGAGCCTGTTCCCACGGGCCGCTCGGCCCGGCCGCCGGCCCATCTGGCGCCCGGCCCGCACACCACCCGCGCGGAGCGCTCCCCGGTCTCCCCTGCGGGCAGCCGCCGTCCGCCGCACCCGGAGCGTCATCCGCGCGGCGCGACGCCGGCGTCCCGTCCCTGACCGGTCCGGCGGACGCGTCCGGTACACACGGTGACGGCCCCGGTTCCTCGCGGAACCGGGGCCGTCACCGTTTCTCAGCCCTTCCAGGCGCGCGCCACCCGGCCGTCCCGCACCTCGAAGTTCAGCCGGCCCACGCGGTACTCCATGGTGATGATCGTCCCCGGAGCCAGCGCCCGCACCGTCGACCAGCCGCGTTCGCGCGCGAGGTGCTCGGCCCGGTCGGCGGGAAGGCCGACATAGGCGTCCGGGCTGTCGTGGGGTTCCGCGGGGGGTGTCGGAATGGGTGCCATACGGCCACGCTATGCCCTGGTTCGCGAGCGGGGAAGCCCGCACCGGGAACGGTGGCAACGGTCCCCCGCGGTCACACTTATGTCACAGGATCACGACAGAGGTTCATGACGGCGCCCTTCACCCGGATGGGCGTTTCCGTCCCCCTTCCGCAGGTATTCGAACGTAATTGCCGGATGTCACACCACCGGCGTGATAAACCTCGGCGGAAAGTGCCGGTGGCCGTACTCCCGGGAAGCCCATTTCCTTTTCACCGACCGCACCGGGCCCACGGAAGCCACGCTCACGGCATGCCCTCATTTCCGTCACACGATCCGCCATGCCGTCCCGGAACCGCCGCCCAGCAGTGCCACCCGCACCACCCTGACGTCCGGGCTCGCGGCCCCGGTACGCAGCGGGCGGCTGCCGGGCGACGGTTGTCGTTGGTTTTCGGCCACCCACTTCATTCCCCGATTTCCGGATTTGTCGGCCAGGGCGCCGAGTACCCCATGGGGCACCTCACACCCTCAACAGTCGTGCCAACAAGGTGAGTTGACGATGAGTGCCGGGTCGCGCGCCTGACGTGAGCGGGCGCGCCGGATGGTTCGAATCCGTTCGCCCTGGAGCGTGACTCCCGCCACAGATCGCCCGTTGTCTTCTTCATGAGCCGGGGAGCCACCCGGACCACGGGCCGGGAGCCACCCGGCCTCGCCACGCACCCATCCCGAGGGAGCCACCCGTGCCGCGCATGCTCGACGTCAGCGACGAGGTACGCGCCGAGATCGGCGACGAAGAAGCAGCCCGCCTGCTCGCCGGAGAGTCCGCCCCGGGCAGTTACGACTGCACCTCCTGTCGCACCCAGGGCCATCCCGAGCAGGAGCGCACCAGCACCGTCCTGTTCGTCGGCGACGAGACAGCCGTGCTCGCCTTCGCCCACGCCACCTGCCTGCCGTCGCAGGTCGTCCAGGTCACCGAGGAGCAGCTCCAGGGCGCCGTTCGGGCCATCGGCGACCACGCCCCGGAGCCGGAGGCCGCGAACACCGCCCCCGAACAGGCCGTACTGGGGGTGACCAGCGGACTGGCCCTGATCGCCGGGGAACTGCACCCGGCCCTGGTCGTCGAGCCGACCGCCCCGGTCTCCCGGCCGGGTTCGCCGGGAGTCGGCGACGACTTCCTGCCGCTCCTCATCGAGCAGGGCTTCATGCCACTGACCGAACTGTCGGCCGTACCGCCGGTACTGCACGGCTGGTCGGTACTGCTCGCCGCGGGCCAGTTGCACGCCGTGCTCCAGCCGAACCCGAACGGCGGCCGCCCGGTGGCCTGGTGGCAGGCCCACCAGCCGCTCCAGGTCACCGACGGCTGGCGGGCGGCCGCCAACAAGCACCAGCAGGTGCTGCTGTTCGCGGCCCCGGTCGGCTCGATCGGCCGTCAGCCGCGCGAGGACCTGCTGCGTGACGCGCTGGACAAGGCGGCGGCGAACGGCAAGCTCGTCGCCGCCGCGCTGCCGCTCGCGGGCATCTGACCGTCCCACCGGAGCACTGCCGGGCGCCGCCGGAACACCCCCGCGGCGCAACCGGCGAAAGCACCGAAAGGCCCGCATCCCTTGTGGAGCGGGTTCGTTTGGACATACGTGCACGCATATGACGTTCCCCGCCGCCAGTCCCTCGCCTCGGTCCCCGCCCCCGTGCGCCCGGCGCAGGACTCCCGGAGCGGCCACTCGGCCACGCCGATCTACGACGCCCTCTACACCGAGTACGTCAAGTCCTTCCGTTCGCTGCCGGGCGACCGCAGCGGTGAGGAGGACATGGGCTTCACCGCCTTCGGGAACATCCCGCACAGTAGTACGGGCTCGTACGACGGCCACAGCCCCGGCTCGTTCGGTGCCTCCCTGGTGCGCGGTGCGTACGACGCGGAAACCGGCGGCGCCGGTCAGGACGACGGTGAGCAGCCGCAGTGGCAGCGGGTCGGCACGGTCGGCCGGAACGCCTCCGAGATGCATCACGTGCCGGCCGGGCTGCCACCGGCCCCGCGCAGAGGCGTCTGAACGGAACACGGCGAAGGGGCGGTCCCGGTCGGGACCGCCCCTTCGCCGTGCCACTCCGTCCGCTACTTCTTCCTGCCGCGCTTCTCACGCACCCGCACGGAGATGTGGATCGGCGTCCCCTCGAAGCCGAACTCCTCACGCAGCCGGCGTTCGATGAAGCGCCGGTATCCGGCCTCGATGAAGCCGGAGGCGAACAGCACGAATCGCGGGGGCTTGGTGCCCGCCTGGGTGCCGAACAGGATCCGCGGCTGCTTGCCGCCCCGCACCGGGTGCGGGTGGGCGGCGACCAGTTCCCCCAGGAAGGCGTTCAGCCTGCCCGTCGGAACCCGGGTCTCCCAGCCCTCCAGGGCCGCCTCGATCGCCGGGACCAGCTTCTCCATGTGCCGTCCGGTGCGCGCCGAGACGTTCACCCGCGGCGCCCACGCGACCTGGCCGAGTTCGGTCTCGATCTCCCGCTCCAGGTAGTAGCGGCGTTCCTCGTCGAGGGTGTCCCACTTGTTGTACGCGAGGACGAGCGCGCGGCCCGCCTCCACGGCCATGGTGACGATGCGCTGGTCCTGGACCGAGATGGACTCGGAACCGTCGATCAGGACCACGGCCACCTCCGCCTTCTCGACGGCTGCCGCGGTGCGGAGCGAGGCGTAGTAGTCGGCGCCCTGCTGGAGGTGGACGCGCTTGCGGATACCCGCGGTGTCGACGAACTTCCAGGTCTTGCCGCCCAGTTCGATCAGCTCGTCGACCGGGTCACGGGTGGTGCCGGCGATCTCGTTGACGACGACCCGCTCCTCGCCCGCGACCTTGTTCAGCAGCGAGGACTTGCCGACGTTCGGCCGGCCGATCAGGGCGACCCGGCGGGGGCCGCCGACCGCGGTACCAAAGGTCTGCGCCGGCGCCTCCGGCAGGGCCTGAAGGACCTGGTCCAGCATGTCGCCGGTGCCGCGGCCGTGCAGGGCGGAGACCGGGTGCGGCTCGCCGAGGCCCAGGGACCACAGGGAGGCCGCGTCGGCCTCGCCGCTCGGGCCGTCCACCTTGTTGGCGCAGAGCACGACCGGCTTGCCGGCCTTGCGCAGCAGCCGGACGACGGCCTCGTCGGTGTCGGTGGCGCCGACCTTGGCGTCCACCACGAAGACGACCGCGTCGGCGGCCTCGATCGCGTACTCGGCCTGGGCGGCCACGGAGGCGTCGATACCGAGGACGTCCTGTTCCCAGCCGCCGGTGTCGACGACCTTGAAGCGGCGGCCGGCCCACTCGGCCTCGTAGGTGACACGGTCGCGGGTGACGCCCGGCTTGTCCTCGACGACCGCCTCACGGCGGCCGATGATGCGGTTCACCAGGGTCGACTTGCCGACATTGGGCCGGCCGACGACGGCGAGCACGGGCAGCGGGCCGTGGCCCGCCTCCTCGATCGCGCCCTCGACGTCCTCGAGGTCGAAGCCCTCCTCCGCGGCGAGCTCCATGAACTCCGCGAACTCGGCATCGCCCAGCGACCCGTGATCGTGCTCGTGCGCATCCTCGTACGCCTCCGAGCCGTCGGGCTGGATGTGGTCGTTCATTGAAGTCCGTACCTCGTCGTTCATCGTGGTGATCGGTGGAACCCCGGACAGAACCCGTGATCCACTACTCGAGTGTCGCAGCGTCCGCCACGGAAAATCCTGGCGGACTTCCACGCCCGGTGAGACGCCTGGCCTCTTCCAGGTGGGCGGTGAGCTGCTTCTGGATGCGCTCGGTCGCCTCGTCCAGCGCCTTGCGCGTACGTCTGCCGCTGCCGTCTCCCGCCTCGAAGGGGTCGCCGAAGACGACGTCGACCCGGGAACGCAGCGGGGGCAGCGCCTTTATCAACCGTCCGGGGCGGTCGGAACTTCCCAGGACGGCGACGGGCACGATCGGCGCGCCGCCGCGTACGGCGAAGTACGCGAGACCCGCGCGGATCGCGGCGAAGTCGCCCTCGCCGCGTGTGCCCTCGGGGAAGATACCGAGGACGCCCCCCTGCTCCAGCACGCCGAGCGCCCGGGAGATCGCCGTGCGGTCGGTGCTGTGCCGGTCGACCTTCAGCTGCCCGATGCCGGTCAGGAAGGGATCGAGCGGCCCGACGAACGCCTCCTTCTTGATCAGGAAGTGCGTCGGCCGGGGCGCCACGCCCATGACCATGGGGCCGTCGACGTTGTGCGAGTGGTTCACGGCGAAGATCAGCGGACCGGTCGCGGGCACCCGCCAGGCACCCAGCACACGGGGCTTGAACAGCCCGTACATCAGGCCGACGCCGATGCGCCGCCCGACCTCGGCGCTCCGCACCGATGGAACGTCGGTCACTTCCTCGCCCGCTTCTCCTCGACGAGGGTGACGACACACTCGATGACCTGCTGAAGGGTCAGCTCGGTGGTGTCCACCTCGACCGCGTCCCCGGCCTTGGCCAGCGGGGAGGTCTTGCGGCCGGCGTCCGCCGCGTCCCGCTTGATCAGGGCCTCGCGGGTGGTGTGCAGATCGGCGCCCTTGAGTTCGCCGCTGCGGCGGGCGGCCCGCGCCTCCGCGGCGGCGGTGAGGAAGATCTTCAGGTCGGCGTCCGGCAGTACGGTGGTGCCGATGTCCCGGCCCTCGACGACGATGCCGGTGACGGCCGCGGAGGCGATGGTGCGCTGCAGCTCGGTGATCCGGGCGCGCACCTCGGGGACCGCGCTGACCGCGCTGACCTTCGAGGTGACGTCCTGCTCCCGGATGGGACCGGCCACGTCGACGCCGTCGACGGTGATGGTGGGACTCTTGGGGTCGGTGCCCGAGACGATCTCCGGCTTGCCCGCGACGGCGGCGATCGCGGACGGGTCCTCTATGTCGATGCCGTTGTTCACCATCCACCAGGTGATCGCCCGGTACTGGGCGCCGGTGTCCAGGTAGTTCAGGCCGAGCTGCGCCGCCACGGCCTTCGACGTGCTCGACTTGCCCGTGCCGGAGGGACCGTCGATGGCGACAATCACGGGCTTGGCGGCGCCGTTATCCACGGAGGAACACCTTCCTGGTGCGGTGGAGTGGGGTGTGCGGGGCGCGCACACGCCCCGCACCAGATTACCGGCCCCCCGGAACCCTTCCGACAAGCGGACGATCCGGTCCTTCGGGGGAAGCGAGCCGGATCGTCGCGGCAAGGCCGCGGCCCGCCCCGCAGGCCCCCGGACACCCACGGCGGCCCGCCCCCTCCACCACCGGGCCCCAGGCACCCACCCGTGGTGAGGGCCTGAAGGGGACGCCGACTCCTCGGTGGGAAGCCCGCGGGTCGTCACCGCAAGGCCGCGGCCCGCCCCACAGGCCCCCGGACACCCACCGCGGCCCGCCCCCTCCACCACCGGGCCCCAGGCACCCACCCGTGGTGAGGGCGGCCTGCGGGGGGAGCCGTCCCTTCGAGGGGAGAAGCGCAGGGTCATCACCGCGGGACCTCGGCCCGCCTCCGCGACTCCTGTACGCCCACCGCGGGGGCCCCGGCTCTCACCACCGGACCCCATGCCCGAGAGCTCTGCGCGGGCGGCGTGGGGCCCACCCGCGCTCGCTCATCACGGGCCCCGAGGACGTCCGCGCGGGCCCCGGACGGTCATGGCGGCGCCGGTGCCACCGTGGGCAGAGCCCGCCGCCGGAACCCCCGCCGGAACCCCCGCCGGAACCCCCGGCGGAACCCCCGGCGGGGTCCGCGCCGTCGCCACGGAGCCCCAGACCCTCAATACGGGCCCGGGACGGTCACTGCCGGATCGACCAGCCCCGTTCGCGCAGCCCCGCGGTGAGGACCGGGACCGCCCTGGGCTCCACCATGAGCTGCACCAGACCTGCCTGCTGCCCGGTCGCGTGCTCGATACGGACGTCCTCGATGTTGACCCCCGCGCGGTCGGCGTCGGCGAAGATGCGGGCCAGCTGGCCCGGCTGGTCGTCGATGAGGACCGCCACGGTCTCGTAGACGCGCGGCGCGGAACCGTGCTTGCCGGGGACCCGGACCTGCCCGGCGTTGCCACGGCGCAGCACGTCTTCGATACCGGTTCCGCCCTCGCGGCGCTTGTCCTCGTCGGAGGACTGCAGCGCGCGCAGGGCGCGTACGGTCTCCTCCAGGTCCCCGGCGACATCCGTGAGCAGGTCGGCGACCGGTCCGGGGTTGGCCGACAGGATGTCGATCCACATCCGGGGGTCGGAGGCGGCGATCCGCGTCACGTCGCGGATTCCCTGCCCGCACAGCCGTACGGCGGCCTCCTCGGCGTGCTCCAGGCGTGCGGCGACCATGCTGGAGACCAGGTGCGGCATGTGGGAGACGAGGGCCACGGCACGGTCGTGGGCGTCGGCGTCCATGACGACGGGCACGGCCCTGCAGTGCGAGACCAGCTCCAGAGCGAGGTTCAGCACCTCGGTGTCGGTGTCCCTGGCGGGGGTGAGCACCCAGGGGCGGCCCTCGAAGAGGTCACCGGTGGCGGCCAGCGGGCCGGACTTCTCCCGGCCGGACATCGGATGGGTGCCGAGGTAGGACGACAGGTCCAGCCCGCGCCCCTCCAGCTCGCGGCGCGGTCCGCCCTTGACGCTGGCCACGTCGATGTATCCACGGGCCGCGCCGCGGCACATGGCGTCGGCGAGCACGTCCGCCACATGGGCGGGCGGGGCGGCGACGATCGCCAGGTCCACCCGCCCGCCGGGCGCCTCGTCCGCCGTGCCGGCGCCGAGCGCGGCGGCCGTACGGGCCTGCTCCGGGTCGTGGTCGACGAGGTGGACGACGACGCCCCGCTGGGACAGGGCGAGCGCCGCGGAGGTGCCGATGAGACCGGTGCCGATGACGAGTGCGGTTCTCACTGGGCGATGTCCTTGCGCAGGGCGGCCGCGGCACCGAGGTACACATGGGCGATGTCGGCGCGGGGGCGGTCGGACTCGATGTGTGCGAGGACCCGGACCACGCGGGGCATGGCGCCCTCGATGTCGAGTTCCTGCGCGCAGATCAGGGGGACGTCGACGATGCCGAGCTTGCGGGCGGCGGCGGCCGGGAAGTCGCAGCGCAGATCGGGCGTGGCCGTGAACCAGATGCTGATCAGGTCGTCGGGGTGCAGGCCGTTGCGCTCCAGCACGGTGGTGAGCAGCTCGCCGACCCGCTCCTCCATGTGACCGGACTCGTCCCGCTCCAACTGGACGGCCCCCCGGACCGCGCGTACCGCCACGACGATGCTCCTTGCTGACGTGCGTGTCTGCTGTTCGGTCATCCAGCGTAGTCAGGCCCGGCCGGGGGCGGCGCCGGGCGCTCGCCCGCTGAGACGGGGCGACACGCACGATTGAGGGCACTTGTCCGCGATGTGCCGCATCTGCGGTGCTTTCGGTGTCAAGATGCCCGCACTGTGTCACCGCCCGCTTCCCCTCCCCCGGAGTGACGACATGCCCGCTCGCACCACACGCCGCACGGTCCTGCTGACGGCGGGCGCGGCGGCCCTGACCCCGGGCTGCGGCTCGGACGGCGGTGACGGCGACGAGGGCGGCTCGTCCCCCGGCGCGGGTACCGCGGGGCAGGAGCTGATCGCCTCCTCCGACGTGCCGGTGGGCGGCGGGACGGTCCTCAAGGACGAGAGGGTCGTGGTGACCCAGCCGCTGGAGGGCGTCTTCAAGGCCTTCTCGGCGATCTGCACCCACCAGAACTGCCTCGTGGCCGAGGTCGCGGACCGCACCATCAACTGTCCCTGTCACGGCAGCCGGTTCGGGATCAGCGACGGCGCGGTGGAGCAGGGCCCGGCGACCAGGCCACTGCCGGGGAAACGGATCACGGTGGAGGGAAATTCGATCCGTCTGGCGTGAACCGCCGCGTACGCTCCCCTGCCATGCGCCCCGAGAGCCTGGTCGGCGACCACACGATCTACGCCTGTGTCATGGGCTCCCGTGCCTTCGGTCTGGCCACGGAGGGCAGCGACACCGACCTCCGTGGCGTCTTCCTCGCGCCCACTCCCCTGTTCTGGCGCTTCGAGAAGCCGCCGACGCATGTCGAGGGGCCTGCCGAGGAGCAGTTCAGCTGGGAGCTGGAACGCTTCTGCCAGCTGGCGCTGCGTGCCAACCCCAACATCCTGGAGTGCCTGCACTCCCCGCTGGTGGAGTATGCCGACGACACCGGCCGCGAGCTGCTGTCCCTGCGCGGGGCGTTCCTCTCCCGCAGGGTCCACGAGACGTTCACGCGGTACGCCCACGGCCAGCGCCGCAAACTGGACGCCGACGTCCGCACCCACGGCGCCCCGCGCTGGAAGCACGCCATGCACCTGCTCCGCCTCCTGACCAGCGCCCGCGACCTGCTGCGCACGGGCTCGCTCACGATCGACGTCGGCGAGGGACGCGAGGCGCTGCTCGCGGTGAAGCGCGGCGAGGTGCCGTGGCCGGAGGTGGAGTCCTGGATGGCCCGGCTGTCGGAGGAGGGCGACCGGGCCGCCCGGCGCAGCCCGCTGCCCGAGGAGCCGGACCGGCGCCGGGTCGAGGACTTCCTCTTCCGCGCCCGTCGCGCCTCAGCCCTCCAGGCGGGTCCGTACGACGAGGTCGTGCAGGGCGTCGTGGGCCGTGGCGGCCTCGGGCAGGGCTGACACCGCCTGTGCCTCGTCCAGGACACCGTGCAGCCGCTCCACGTCGGCCCGTACACGTACGTGGTCGACGGGGGCGTCCCCGTGCTCGCGCTCGGCCTTGGCGGCGATCAGCTCCGGCAGATACTCCGGGGCCTCGCGGACCTCCCCGGTGAGCGTGGGCAGATGGGGCTGGATCTCACCGGAGCGCATCAGGTGGATCCCGGTGAGCAGCACCCGGAAGGTGTAGAGCAGCGGCTTCAGCTCGCCGGTCTTCTCGAACAGGCGCCACTGGGTCCGTGCGAAGCCCCGGTAGTGGTGGGCGTGGTGGCCGGTGAGGACGCCGGGGGCGAGCGCGGCCAGTTCCCGGTGGGTGGCGGTGGTGTGCACGACCAGCGGGGACAGCAACTGCTCCAGCACGTAGCCGTTGCGCCGCAGCATCAGACGGACGAACTTGCGCAGGTCGTGTGTGACGAGGTCCATCTCGACGCCGTCCCGGACCCACATCCGGGACCGCGTCTCGTCCGGCTCGCGCAGCCCGACGAGATCGGCGGCCGGCAGCAGGTGCGCGCCCCGCAGGTCCACGTCGGAGTCGCGGGACGGGAAGCCGTACAGATGCGCGCCGGAGACGGTGGCGAACAGCACCGGGTCGGGCTGTTCGGCGATCACCGGGCGCAGGTCGAGGTCCAGGACGTCGGTCATCGGTCAAGCGTCCCAGAGCGTTCCCAGTGCCATCAGCTCGTCCCGGTACTCGATGCGGTCCGCCCACTCGGCCGGCCAGGCGTCCGCGCCCAGGTACGCGCCCGCGAAGGCGCCCGTGAGGCAGGCGATGGAGTCGGAGTCCCCGGAGGTGCAGGCGGCACGGCGCAGGGCGGTGAGGGGTTCGTCGACGAAGAGGAGGAAGCAGAGCAGGCCGGTCGCCAGGGCCTCCTCGGCGATCCAGCCCTCGCCCGTGGCCAGGCACGGGTCGGTTTCCGGGGAGACGGTGCGTACGGCGTCCTGGAGGCGCCGGAGGATCTCCAGGCACTCGTCCCAGCCGCGGGCGATGAAATGCTCGGGGGTGGGGTCCTGGGCGCGGGTCCACAGGTCGCCGAGCCAGAACTCGTGGTACCGGGTGCGGTTCTCGTAGGCGTAGGAGCGCAGCAGTCCGACCAGGCCGGTGGGCTCGGCCCCCTGGGCGAGCAGCCGTACGGCGTGCGCGGTGAGGTCGGAGGCGGCCAGCGCGGTGGGGTGCCCGTGGGTGAGGGCCGACTGCAACTGGGCGGCGCCCGCGCGCTGTTCGTCGGTCAGGCCGGGGACCAGACCGATGGGCGCGACGCGCATGTTGGCGCCGCAGCCCTTGGAGCCGGTCTGGCTGGCGTCCTGCCAGCGCCGGTCCTCGCGGGACAGCAGATGGCAGGCCTTGAGGCAGGTGTTGCCGGGGGCGCGGTTGTTCTCCGGCGACCGCCACCACTCCACGAACTCCTCGCGCACCGGCCGCTCCAGCCGCTTCGGGGTGAGCGGTCCGCGGTCCAGCGCCGTGCGCAGCCCGTTCCCGAGAGCGAGTGTCATCTGGGTGTCGTCGGTGACGATCGCCGGCCTGGGCAGGTTCATCCCCCGCCAGGGGCCGAACTTGGCGAGAATCGACGGGACGTCGTTGAACTCGGTCGGGAAGCCCAGCGCGTCCCCGAGGGCGAGTCCGGTGAGCGCGCCTGTCGCGGCGCGCTTGGTGACGGTGGTCGTGGTCATGCGGGTCGTCCTTCCGGGGTCGGCCGGAGCAGCGGCGGGTGAAGGGTGGCGGCGGTGCCCGCGCGGTACAGCGCGGCGGGTTTGCCCCGGCCGCCGGTCAGACGCGCGGCGCCCGGGACGGCTTCGACGAATCCCGGGGTGGCGAGCACCTTGCGCCGGAAGTTGGGCCGGTCGAGGGCGGTGCCCCACACGGTCTCGTAGACCTGTCGCAGCTCCCCGAGGGTGAACTCGGGCGGGCAGAAGGCGGTGGCGAGGCAGGTGTACTCGAGCTTGGCGCCGACGCGGTCCCGCGCGTCCGCCAGGATCCGGTCGTGGTCGAAGGCGAGCTCCCGCGCGGAGTCGTACGGCGTCCAGCGGGCCTGGGCGGCGTCGCTGCCGCCGTGCGCCTCGGGCGCGTCCGGCAGCAGCGCGGCGAAGGCCACGGAGACGACCCGCATCCGGGGGTCGCGACCGGGTTCGCTGTAGGTCCGCAGCTGCTCCAGATGCAGCCCGGAGACGTCCGTCAGGCCCGTCTCCTCGCCCAGTTCGCGCCGCGCGGCTGCCTCCGCGGACTCGTCCGGCCGGACGAAGCCTCCCGGGAGCGCCCACCGGCCGGCGTACGGCTCCTCGCCACGCTCGACGAGCAGGACGTGCAGCGCGCCCGCGCGGAGGGTGAACACGGCGAGGTCGGCGGTGACGGCGAAGGGCTCGAAGGCGTACTTGTCGTAGCCGTCCATGACCCGCACCCCCTTTAATAGTCACCACGACTATAAAAGGGGGTGCGGTGAACTGACAAGGTCCGGCGGAGCTTCTAGAGCTCGACCTCCTGCATCAGCATCCCGACCTCGGTGTTCGACAGCCGTCGCAGCCAGCCCGACTTCTGGTCGCCCAGGGTGATCGGGCCGAATCCGGTGCGCACCAGCTTGTCCACCGGGAAACCGGCCTCCGCGAGCATGCGCCGCACGATGTGCTTGCGGCCCTCGTGGAGCGTCACCTCGACGAGGTAGTTCTTGCCGGTCTGCTCCACGACGCGGAAGTGGTCCGCGCGCGCGTAGCCGTCCTCGAGCTGGATCCCGTCCTTCAGACGCTTGCCCAGGTCGCGCGGGATCGGGCCGATGATGTGCGCGAGGTAGGTCTTCTTCACGCCGTACCGGGGATGGGTCAGCCGGTGCGCCAGCTCGCCGTGGTTGGTGAGCAGGATGACGCCCTCGGTCTCCGTGTCCAGCCGGCCGACGTGGAAGAGCCGGGTCTCACGGTTGGTGACGTAGTCACCGAGGCACTGCCGTCCCTCCGGGTCCTCCATGGTGGACACGACGCCGGCGGGCTTGTTCAGCGAGAAGAACTGGTAGGACTGCGTGGCGACCGTCAGGCCGTCGACCTTGACCTCGTCCTTCTCCGGGTCGACCCGGCGGCCCTGCTCCAGCACGATCTCGCCGTTGATCTCGACCCGCGCCTGCTCGATCAGTTCCTCGCAGGCGCGCCGGGAGCCGTAGCCGGCGCGCGCGAGCACCTTCTGCAGCCGCTCGCCCTCCTGCTCGGCGCCGGGGAAGGTCTTCGGCAGCTTCACGTCCTTCTTGCCCGCGTACCGGTCGCGGTTGCGCTCCTCGGCCCGGGTCTCGTACTCACGGGACGTGGCCGGGACCGAGCGCCCCCGCTGCAGGGGCTTCTTCGGCCCGCCCTTGGCGCCCCCGCGGGCCGCGGGTCCACGGCCCGACTTGGGACCGTCCTGGGTGGCGCCGGGGCCCACGTCGTAGCGCCGCTCCTCCGGGCGCGGCTTCTTCGGCCGGCCGCCCTGCCGGTCGTCGCGGTTGGTGCCGGCACCGCGCTGACCACCGCGGCCACCGCCGCTCCCGCCGCGGCCGCCGCTGTTGCCACCACGGCTCCCGCCGTTGTTTCCGCTGCTGTTCCTGCCGCTGCTGCTTCGCATCAAAGTTCCGTCTTGTCGTCTGCGTCCTCGGAATCCGGGGCGTCCGGATCGAACGACGGGACCCCTTCCTGCGTCTCGGCCTCGATCGCCTCCGCCTCCGGGAGGAAGGGCGCGAGCTCCGGGAGCTCGTCCAGACCGCGCAGGCCCATCCGCTCCAGGAAGTAGTTCGTCGTCGTGTACAGGATCGCACCTGTTTCGGGTTCCGTGCCCGCCTCCTCGATCAGACCGCGCTGGAGGAGGGTGCGCATCACGCCGTCGCAGTTGACTCCGCGCACGGCGGAGACGCGGCTGCGACTGACCGGCTGCCGGTAGGCGACGACCGCGAGGGTCTCCAGGGCGGCCTGGGTGAGCCGGGCCTGCTGGCCGTCCAGGACGAAGCGTTCGACCGCGGCGGCGTACTCGGGGCGGGTGTAGAAGCGCCAGCCGCCCGCGACGAGCCGCAGCTCGAAGCCGCGGCCCTGGACGGTGTACTCGTCCGCCAGCCGGCGCAGCGCGTCCGCGACCTGGCGCTCGGGCCGCTGAAGGATCCTCGCCAGGTGCTCCTCGGTCGCGGGCTCGTCCACGACCATGAGGACCGCCTCCAGGGCCGGCCCGAGGTCGAGGTCCGCGACGGTACGCGGCCCGTCGGGGGCCTGTGCTCTCTCCTCGCTCACGGCGTCCTCTCCTCCTGGTCCCGGGGCTGCTCGGGGGGCCGGTCGAACTCATCGGTGACCGTCGGCCCGGCGTCCCCGTCCCCGCCGGTCCAGCGCACGGTCAGTTCACCGAGCGCGGTCTCCTGGTCGAGGGCCACGGCCTTCTCGCGGTACAGCTCCAGCAGGGCGAGAAACCGGGCCACGACCGTGAGGGTGTCGTCCGTGTCCTCGACGAGGGTCCGGAAGCTCGCCTCGCCGAGTTCCCTCAGCCGCGCGACGACGATCCCGGCCTGTTCCTGGACGCTCACCAGGGGGGCGTGGATGTGGTCGACGTACACCTGCGGCTTGGGCCGGGGCTGCATCGCCTTGACGGCCAGCGCGGCGAAACCCTCGGGGCCGATGCTGATGACGACCTCGGGGAGCAGCTCCGCGTGGTGCGGTTCGAGTCCTACGGTACGGGGGTGGCGCCGGGCCTCCGCGTCGAGCCGCCGGTCGAAGATGTCGGCGATCCGCTTGTACGCGCGGTACTGGAGCAGCCGCGCGAACAGCAGGTCACGGGCTTCCAGCAGGGCGAGGTCGGCCTCGTCCTCCACCTCGGCGGCGGGCAGCAGGCGGGCCGCCTTGAGGTCGAGCAGGGTGGCGGCGACGACCAGGAACTCGGTCGTCTCGTCCAGGTCCCAGTCGGGCCCCAGGGCCCGGATGTACGCCATGAACTCGTCGGTCACCTTGGACAGGGCGACCTCGGTGACGTCCAGCTTGTGCTTCGCGATCAGCTGGAGCAGCAGATCGAACGGACCTTCGAAGTTCGCCAGCCGGACCTTGAACCGCCCGTCGCCCTCGGGGGCGTCCGGGGCCTCCGCGGACTGCGACTCTCCCGGCGCGCCCGCCGTCCCACCACCGCCCGGCGACGGCACCCCCGGCGCATCGCGATGCGCGGGCTTCTTCGGCGGACGTGCCGACGTTGCTGCCGGTGGAGGAGTCCGGTCCACACCGGCCGAACTCGAATTCCCCGACCCGGCGGAGCCCTCCGGCGACGTCACCGACGAGACGGACCCGGCACCGGCCATCCCGACCGGCCCCGGATCCCCCGGCCCGGCGTCGTCCGGTGACCGCGCCCCCGGCGTATCGGCACCAGACTCCCCCACCGGCGGCGACATCGGCACGCCCACCGAAGAAACCCCGGCACCGGCCATCCCGACCGGCCCCGGATCCCCCGGCCCGGCGTCGTCCGACGACGGCACCACCGGCGCATCGGCACCGGACTCCCCCACCGGTGGCGACATCGGCACGCCCACCGAAGAAGCCCCGGCATCGACCACACCGGCCTGGCCCGGATCCTCCGGCCCGGCGGCCCTCTCCGGCGACGGCGGCGCCGGAGGGGCCGCGGCCGGCGGGGGCGGGGCCGTCTCCGGGCCCCGGCCCAGGGTGCGGCGGCGGGGCGGCCGGTCGCCGGAGGCGGGTGCGTCGTTCGAGGTCATGGCCTCCGCAGGCTACCGCTACCGCCCGCGGAGACGTCGTACGAGGATGCTGGCGTCCCCGCGGCTCTCCAGGTCGGCGAGGACCACGGCGACCGCCTCACGGACGATGCGGCCGCGGTCGACGGCGAGGCCGTGCTCACCGCGCAGGACGAGACGCGCGTGCTCGAGGTCCATCAGCTCCTCGGCGGACACATACACGGTGATCTTCTCGTCGTGCCGCTCCCGGCCGCTGGGCCGCCGGGCCGCGGCTCTTCCCCGTTTACGCGGGGCCGCTCCCTCCTGCGCCTGTTGACGCCGCCCGGAGGAACCCGTCGCGCCGCGGCTGCGGGACTCACCGGCCTCGGCCGGGTCCGCGTCCGCCGCGACATGCTCCGCGCCCTCACCGTCGCCGCCCCGTACGGGCACGGACTGCGGCGCGTCCTCCTGCGCGGCCGCCGTGTCGCCCTCCCCCGCGGGAGCGGGAACACGGGCCTCGCCGTTGGCGCGCCGAGGTGAGGACGCCTGGAGCGCCATCCCCCCTGTGGTACGGAAGAGTTCGTCGGCCCCCGGCAGACTCACTCGGCGTGACACCGGGCGAGCACCTCCCTGGCGAGCTGGCGGTAGGCGGCGGCACCGACGGAGTTGGACGCGTACGTGGTGATCGGCTCACCGGCGACCGTGGTCTCCGGGAAGCGGACCGTACGCCCGATGACCGTGTGGTAGACGTGGTCGTCGAACGCCTCGACCACCCGCGCGAGCACCTCACGGCTGTGCACCGTGCGCGAGTCGTACATGGTGGCGAGGATCCCGTCGAGCTCCAGGTCGGGGTTGAGCCGCTCCTGGACCTTCTCGATGGTCTCGGTCAGCAGCGCCACACCCCGCAGCGCGAAGAACTCGCACTCCAGCGGCACGATCACCTTGTGCGCCGCGGTCAGCGCGTTGACCGTCAGCAGGCCGAGCGAGGGCTGGCAGTCGATCACGATGAAGTCGTAGTCGTCCATCAGCGGCTTCAGCGCCCGCTGCAGCGTGGACTCGCGCGCGACCTCGCTCACCAGCTGCACCTCGGCCGCCGACAGGTCGATGTTGCTGGGCAGCAGGTCCATGTTCGGGACCGCGGTCTTCAGCAGCACCTCGTCGGCCGCCATGCCCCGCTCCATGAGCAGGTTGTAGACGGTGAGGTCGAGTTCCATCGGGTTGACACCGAGTCCGACCGACAGCGCGCCCTGTGGGTCGAAGTCGACGAGCAGCACCCGGCGTCCGTACTCCGCGAGCGCGGCACCCAGGTTGATGGTCGACGTGGTCTTGCCCACGCCGCCCTTCTGGTTGCACATCGCGATGATCTTCGCGGGGCCGTGATCGGTCAGCGGACCCGGGATCGGGAAGTAGGGCAGCGGGCGCCCGGTCGGACCGACGCGCTCACGCCGCTGGCGCGCCGCGTCGGGCGCGAGCGTGGCCGCGTACTCGGGATCGGGCTCGTACTCGGCGTCGGGGTCGTAGAAGTGCCCCTCGGGCAGTTCGTCGTAGTCGGCGAGATGGTTGTGGGGCGCGCCACTTCCGTCGCCGGCCATGGCGTTCACGTGATGGCCATCCATGCTCTGGTGTGCTGGGTGAGTCGCCCCTGGAGCCCGGTGACTCCGGTGGGCTGCGAAGGTGCGCACAGCTACGGAGCCGACAGCAGCGAATCCCGCGGGCTCCTGGTCCGGCGCAGGCATTCCTGGTTGACCACCCCCGGGAGTAAATGTCGACTCATTCACAAGTCGTCTTACCTCCTTGGTGACCAGGAAACTTCTAGACAGGTCAGCGTGGCACCATGCCGACGATTGGCGACTCTATGGCGTGTCGGCCGTCCGCAGCAACACAATCCGCCGGACCCGACCCGACGAGTCGGCGATGAAACATCCCTCTGTCAAGGGCGTACGGCCGTCGCACGGCAGGATTCACGGGTGCGCGAATCGGTAGAAGGGTTACGTTCGAGGCGAGTTGTACAGGAATCAGGAAGTGACCATACACACATCCGGCCGGACCTCGTACGGCAAGGTCCGGCCGGGCGTGTGGCGTTGACGACCCAAGTTGACGTGTCGCCTTTACCGGGTGGTGACTTGGTCGACTTACCGTCCCTGGCGGCTCAGCCCAGCAGTTCGGCGAGTTCGACGTGCGCGAGGCCGTGGGCCTGGGCGACCCCCTGGTAAACGACCTTGCCGTCATGCGTGTTGAGGCCCTTGGCGAGTGCGGGGTCGCGCCGCAGCGCCTCCACCCAGCCCCGGTCGGCGAGTTCGACGATGTACGGCAGCGTGGCGTTGGTCAGCGCGTAGGTGGAGGTGTTGGGCACCGCGCCGGGCATGTTGGCGACGCAGTAGAACACCGACTCGTGGACCTTGAAGGTCGGCTCGGCGTGCGTGGTCGGGTGGGAGTCCTCGAAGCAGCCGCCCTGGTCGATCGCGATGTCGACAAGAACACTTCCAGCCTTCATCCGCGACACCAGCTCGTTGGTGACCAGCTTCGGCGCCTTGGCGCCCGGGACCAGCACCGCGCCGATCACCAGGTCGGCCTCCAGGCATGCCTTCTCCAGCTCGAAGGCGTTGGAGACGACGGTCTGGATCTTCGTGCCGAAGACCTTGTCGGCCTCCTTCAGCTTGTTGATGTCCTTGTCGAGCAGGGTCACGTGGAAGCCCATGCCGATGGCGATCTGCGCGGCGTTCCAGCCGGAGACGCCGGCCCCGATGACGACGGCCCGGCCGGCCAGCACGCCGGGGACACCGCCGGGAAGGACCCCGCGGCCCCCGTGGGCGCGCATCAGGTGGTAGGCGCCGACCTGGGTGGAGAGCCGGCCCGCGACCTCGGACATCGGCGCGAGCAGCGGCAGCCCGCGGCTGGGCAGCTCGACGGTCTCGTAGGCGATCGCGGTGGTACCGGACTCCAGCAGGGCGTCCGTGCACTCCTTGGACGCGGCCAGGTGCAGGTAGGTGAAGAGGGTCTGGTCCTTGCGCAGGCGGTGGTACTCCTCCGCGACCGGTTCCTTGACCTTCAGCAGCAGGTCGGCGGCGGCCCAGACCTCGTCGGCGGTGTCCAGGATCTGCCCGCCGGCGGCGATGTACTCGCCGTCCGGGACCGAGGAGCCGACGCCGGCGCCGCGCTCGATGACGACCTGGTGACCATGGCGCACGAGCTCGTGCACGCCGGCGGGGGTGATGGCCACCCGGAACTCGTTGTTCTTGACCTCGCGGGGGATGCCGACCTTCACGTGGATCACGGTCCTTGGCTCAGAGGATACGGGGGTATCACTACACATACCCGGGCACACACGGGCACACCGGGAGAGACCGCAGAGGATGGCGCGGCAAAGCCAGTTTAATGAAGGTGTTCCCGCTGTCCAGCCTTCCTTTGCATCAATCTTCAGCGGATGCGCTGCGGATTTCGTAGGCGTTAGCTCCGTGTTCCGCCTCGGAGTCGTCCTCCGGGGCGTCCTCGGCCAGCATCCGCTCGGCCGTGCCCCGGTGCAGCGCGGCGGCCGCGGGGTCGCCGAGGTGCTCGAAGGAGTCGGCGAGCCGCAGGTGCAGCGCGGCCTGCAGACGGGTGTCCTCGGCCCGGCGCGCCCACTCCACGGCCTCCTGGCAGGTGCGCAGCGATGCGTCGAGCCGGCCCGCGTACTCCTGCACCCGGGCCAGTTCGCTCAGGGCCCGCGCCTGGGCGGCCACGTCGCCGCACTTCCGGTGCCCCGCGACGGCCGCGCGCCAGTTGCGCAGTGCCTCGCCGTAGCGTCCGGCGTAGGTGTGGGCGGCGCCGATCCGGCCGTAGAGCCGGGCGGCCTCCGCGCGCTCGCCCCGGGCGAGCCGTTCGGTCAGGGCCCGGCCGAACCAGTCGGCGGCCCGGTCGAAGTCGCCGAGCTCCAGGTGCGCGCCGCCTACGGATTCCATCGCGCGGCCGGTCGCGTACGGGTCGTTCGCCTCGCGTCCGGCGTCGAGCGCGGCCCGGTAGCGCGTCAGGGCGTCCGCGGTCCGGCCGGTGTGGGCGTCGAGGTCGCCGAGGTTCAGCAGGGCCGCCGCCCGCTCCCGGGGCAGCGTGCGGCGCTCGGCGACGTCCAGGACGAGGCCGTGGATGTCGTACAGGTCGCTCGCGGCGGCCTGGGTGCCGAAGTGGGCGGCCATGGCGCGGACCAGCTGGGACATCAGCCGTCTGGCGAGGGTGTCCAGCTCTCCGTCGGCGACCGCCAGCCGGGCGGCGGCCAACAGCATGGGCCGGCGCAGCCGCAGCCACTCGGCGGCGGCCCGGGGGCTGGGGAACCGCAGGGCCTGCGGCATGCCGAGGAGCTTCTCGCGCGCCCGGGCGCTGTCGGTCTCGGTGATCACCCTGCACGACTGGAGCAGCCGTACGGTCCGCTCCAGCATGCGGGCGCGGGCCAGCTGGAGCTCACCGGGCTTCTCGTGCCGCGCCGCGAGATCGTGCAGGACGGGGTGCAGACAGCAGGGCACCCGGTACTGCGGCTGGGCGGCGCCCACGGAGTGCAGCAGGCCGTGGGCGGCGAAGTCGTCCAGAGTGGCGCGTACGGCCTCCACGGAGCAGCCGGCGAGCGCCGCGGCGGTGTGCGGGTCGACCAGGCCGCCCGGGGCGAGGCTGAGCAGCCGCAGGGTCCGGGCCGTGGTCGGGGGCAGCGAGTCGTGCACCAACCGGACCACGCGGCCGACGACGGTTCCCTGGCCGGTGTCCGTGTGCAGTTGTCTGGCGAGATCGGCGACGGCGGTCTTGGGCCGGGCGGCGAGCCAGCCGCCGGCCAGCACCAGGGCGGCCGGCTGCCCCTGGCACTGCTCGGCGAGCCGCTCGGCGGCCCGGGGGTCGACGGTGATGCGGACGGATCCGGTCAGCCGGGACAGCAGTTCCACCGAGGACTTGGTGTCGAGGCCCCCGAGGGTGCAGGGCCGGACGTCGGCGATGCCGGTCAGCGGACCCGAGGAGACGGTGACGGCCAGGCACTCCGGGTTGTCCGGGAGCAGTGCGTCGACCTGCTCGGCGTCGGCCGCGTCGTCCAGCAGGAGCAGCACCCGGCGGCCGGCCAGGGTGGTGCGCAGCGTTTCGGTGAGCTCGTCCTCGGGGGCTCCGGCCGGGGCGGGCGCCTCCAGTGCGTCGAGCAGCTCGCGCGCGGTCCGTCCGACCGGCACGCGCGTGCCGTCGGGTTCGCTCAGCCGGGCGCGCAGGCACCCGCCGGGGTAACCGCCGGCGACCTGGCGCACCAGTTCCTCGGCGAGGGCCGTCCGGCCGGAGCCGGGCCGGCCCGCGATGAGCAGCACCCGCGCGCGGGGTGCCTTGCGGCCGGAGAGCGTGTCCAGTCCCGCGCGCTCGATGTCGGCGCGCAGCTCCTTCAACTCCCTCGTGCGGCCCAGGAATCGACCTTCCGGGGCAGCGTCCCGGGGAAGCCGCACACCGTCCGGGTCCACCGCCTGATCCGTCACGGGCCACACTCCCGTCCCACCGCACGCGCAAGCCCGCCGGGTCTTCCGGATCGGGCGTTTTTCAGAGCCTAGTTCACGCTCTGCGACGTTCCGTGAGGAGCGCGGTACGGGGGCAGGACTCCCCCCGATCGGATCAACAGATCGTAGGACCGATGGCTCGGCAGCACCGGTGAAAGGGGCACGGAGCCGTGCCGAAGAGCGGCTCCGCCGCGTGGGCGCGACCGGCTACGGCGGGGCCGCCGGAGCCGGGCCGCACACCATGGATCCCCGCCCGCGTCAGACCTCGAACGGCCGGGCCGGCCACGGCGCCTGCGCCGGGCGCAGCGCGTCCAGTCCGTCACCGGTCCGCGCGGCGACGAGCGAGAGAACGCCCACCACCAGGCAGTTGTTGTGCAGCTCACCGGCCAGCACCCCGCGCACCAGCTCGTCGAGGGGAACCCGGGCGAGCTCCATGTCGGCCTCCTCGTCCTCGACCTCGAAACGGTCGCCCACGGCCGCGGACAGCCCGCGCGCCAGGAAGATCCGTACCGCCTCGTCGCAGCCGCCGGGCGTGGTGTAGACGTCGGTCAGCACCCGCCAGTCCTCCGCCTTGACGTGCGCCTCCTCGTACAGCTCGCGCTGGGCGGCGTGCAGCGGATTCTCGCCGACGACGTCGAGCAGACCGGCCGGGATCTCCCACAGCTTCTGGCGCACCGGGTGCCGGTACTGGCGCAGCACCAGGACCCGGTCGGCGTCGTCGAGGGCGAGGACGGCCACGGACCCGGGGTGGACCTGGTAGTCGCGGCGGACCACGGTGCCCCCGGGCATGACCACGTCGTCCGTGCGGACCGCGGTCTTCTTGCCCGTGAACGGGGTCCCGGTCCCGCGGATCTCCCACTCTTCCGGGGTGTCCTTGATCGTCATGCCTGTCCTTCCCGGTGTACAGCTCTCGTGCGCGTGCCCCGCGTGAAAAAAAGCGGCCGGGGTGCGCACCTTTTGAAGGTTCGCACCCCGGCAACCGTACAACCGGGTGTGTTACTTCGAGATCTTCCGCTCGACCGAGGCCTTCACCAGGCCCGCGAAGAGCGGGTGCGGACGCGTCGGACGCGAGCGCAGCTCCGGGTGCGCCTGGGTGGCGACCAGATACGGGTGGACCTCGCGCGGGTACTCCAGGTACTCGACGAGCTTGCCGTCCGGGGAGGTGCCGGAGAAGACGATGCCCGCCTTCTTCTCCAGCTCCGCGCGGTAGGCGTTGTTCACCTCGTAGCGGTGCCGGTGGCGCTCCTCGACGTACTCCTTGCCGTCGTACACCTCGCGCACGATCGAGCCCTCGGCCAGCTTGGCCGGGTACATGCCGAGCCGCATGGTGCCGCCCATGTCGCCCTCACCGGCGACGATGTCCAGCTGCTCGGCCATGGTGGAGATGACCGGGTGGGACGTGGCCGGGTCGAACTCGGTGGAGTTGGCGTCGGAGATGTCCGCGAGATGCCGCGCGGCCTCGATCACCACGCACTGCAGACCGAGGCAGAGGCCCAGCAGCGGGATCCGGTTCTCGCGGGCGTACTTGATCGCGCCGACCTTGCCGAGCACACCGCGGTCGCCGAAGCCGCCCGGGATGCAGATGCCGTCGACGTCACCGAGCTGTGCCTGGGCGTCGGCCGGGGTCTTGCAGTCGTCCGAGGTGACCCACTTGATCTTCACCCGGGCCTTGTTGGCGAAGCCGCCCGCGCGCAGCGCCTCGGTGACCGAGAGATAGGCGTCGGGCAGGTCGATGTACTTGCCGACCAGGGCGAGGGTGATCTCGTGGTCGGGGTTGTGGACCCGGTCGAGCAGGTCGTCCCAGGTCGTCCAGTCCACGTCCCGGAAGGGCAGGTCCAGCTTGCGCACCACGTAGGCGTCCAGGCCCTCGCCGTGCACGGTCTTCGGGATGTCGTAGATGGAGCGGGCGTCGGGGCAGGCGACCACGGCCGCCTCGTCGACGTCGCACATCAGCGAGATCTTGCGCTTGATCGCGGTCGGCACCTCGCGGTCGCAGCGCAGCACGATCGCGTCCGGCTGGATACCGATGTTGCGCAGTGCCGCGACCGAGTGCTGGGTGGGCTTCGTCTTGAGCTCACCCGAGGGGCCGATGTAGGGCAGGAGAGAGATATGGACCACGAACACGTTGTCGCGGCCGACCTCGTGCCGCACCTGGCGGACGGTCTCCAGGAACGGCAGCGACTCGATGTCGCCGACCGTGCCGCCGACCTCCGTGATCACCACGTCGACCTCGTCGGTCGCCATCCGGCGGATCCGGTGCTTGATCTCGTTGGTGATGTGGGGGATGACCTGCACGGTGTCGCCCAGGTACTCCCCGCGCCGCTCCTTGGCGATCACCGTGGAGTAGACCTGGCCCGTGGTGACATTGGCGGAGCCGTCCAGGTCACGGTCGAGGAAGCGCTCGTAGTGCCCGATGTCCAGATCGGTTTCGGCGCCGTCGTTGGTGACGAACACCTCACCGTGCTGGAAGGGGTTCATCGTGCCCGGGTCGACGTTGAGGTACGGGTCCAGCTTCTGCATCACCACGCGCAGACCACGGGCCTTGAGCAGCATGCCGAGGCTGGAGGCGGTCAGCCCCTTGCCGAGGGAGGAGGCGACACCCCCGGTGACGAAGATGTGCTTGGTCGTCGAAGCGGTGCTGTTTCGAAAAGCAGCGGGCGGCATGGCCAAGACGGGGCTCCCGTGGTCGCGGTCTGTGGGGTGCGGTTCCGGGGTTTCTCGCCCACCGGTCCACGGGCTACCAGCGTATCAGCGCCGCGCGGCGATGGCTCACGGCCACGCTCCGCGCACGCACGGGCACAGGGTACGCACCGCCCACCGGACCCTCACCCGTTGGTCACTCGTTCGGAGCAGTCGCGTTGTCCCGAGCGGCACACAGATCATCTACGTGCGTCGTATCCTGCTCGGACACTCGCTGCCGAGCCAGGCCGGCCGAACGGCACCACCCCCGCCCGTCAGTTCCGGAACAACGTGAGCTCGTCAGTTCGTTGAGCAACAGTTGCCGCTTTGCCCAGCGGCCGAGCGACTGCTGTGCTGCACAGCTCGACGACGTATGACAACAAACCCCTGACCGCACTAGCGACAGCCCCCTTGTGGGGTGACGTGGCCGTTCGACTGGAGATGCACGTGGCCGGGCGCATCGAGGACTACGCACTCATCGGAGACATGCAGACAGCGGCGCTGGTCTGCCGGGACGGCACAGTCGACTGGCTGTGCCTGCCCCGCTTCGACTCGCACGCCATCTTCGCCGGCCTGCTGGGCACCGAGGATCACGGCTTCTGGCGGCTGGGCCCCGCGCACGCCGACGACGCCGAACCGCCGAGCGCGACCCGGCGCGGCTACCGCGGCGATTCGCTGATCCTGGAATCGGAGTGGGAGACGCGGCGCGGCACGGTCCGGGTGACGGACTTCATGCCCCCGCGCGACGGCGCCCCGCAGCTGATCCGGATCGTGGAGGGCGTCTCCGGCCGGGTGACCATGCGCTCGGCGCTCCGGATGCGTTTCTCGT
The DNA here is from genome assembly GCF_044540255.1 of Streptomyces sp. NPDC086080. Taxonomy (NCBI): domain Bacteria; kingdom Bacillati; phylum Actinomycetota; class Actinomycetes; order Kitasatosporales; family Streptomycetaceae; genus Streptomyces; species Streptomyces sp. NPDC086080. The sequence continues at coordinate 17,051 of NZ_JBITRU010000001.1, read as the reverse complement.
ACGGCAGGATCGTCCCGTGGGTGCACCGGCACGAGGGGCGCACGGTCGCCGTCGCGGGCCCGGACTCTGTGTGGTTCGACACCTCCGCCGAGACCTACGGCGAGGCGCTGACGACCTACTCCGACTTCACCGTGAAGCCGGGCGAGCGGATCGCCTTCACCATCTCGTGGGAGCCGTCGCACAAGCAGCCGCCGCCCCTTCCGGAGCCGGAGCAGTCACTGGAGGCGACGGAGGACTTCTGGCGCGAGTGGGTCGAGCACTGTACGTACCACGGCCCCTACCGCGAGGCCGTGATCCGTTCCCTGATCACGCTGAAGGCGCTGACGTACGCTCCGACCGGCGGCATCGTCGCCGCCCCCACCACCTCCCTGCCGGAGGACATCGGGGGCGTCCGCAACTGGGACTACCGCTACACCTGGCTGCGGGACGCGGCGATCACCCTGTCCTCGCTGCTGCGCACCGGCTACCGCGAGGAGGCCCGTGCCTGGCGCGAGTGGCTGCTGCGCGCGGTGGCGGGCGACCCGGAGAACCTGCAGATCATGTACGGCATCGCCGGTGAGCGTGAGCTCGGCGAGGCGGAGCTGGACTGGCTACCCGGCTACGAGGGCTCCGCTCCGGTCCGGGTGGGCAACGGCGCGGCGCACCAGCTCCAGCTGGATGTGTACGGCGAGGTCACCGAGGCCCTGCATCTGGCGCACATGACAGGGCTGGCCCGCAACGACTACGCCTCGCTGCTCCAGCTGAAACTGATCAAGTACCTGGAGAAGCACTGGACGGAGCCGGACGAGGGCATCTGGGAGGTGCGCGGCCCACGCCGCCACTTCGTGCACTCCAAGGTGATGGCCTGGGTCGCCGTCGACCGCACCATCAAGCTCATCGAGTCCGGCGACGCCGAGGGCCCGCTGGAGCGGTGGAAGCAACTGCGGGACGACATCCACCGGGACGTGTGCGAGAAGGGCTACGACAAGGAACGAAACACCTTCACCCAGTCCTACGGCTCCAAGGAACTGGACGCCTCGCTGCTGCTGATCCCGCAGATGGGCTTCCTGCCACCGGACGACAAGCGGGTGATCGGCACCATCGAGGCGATCCAGCGCGAGCTGTCCACCTCCGACGGCTTCATCCTGCGCTACCCGACGGAAGGACAGGACGAGGGCGTCGACGGCCTGCCGGGCGACGAGGGCGCGTTCCTCGCCTGCTCGTTCTGGATGGCCGACGACCTGGCGATGATCGGCCGGGTGGACGAGGCGAGGAGGCTGTTCGAGAGGCTGCTCGCCCTGCGCAACGACCTCGGCCTGCTGGCGGAGGAGTGGGATCCGCGCCTCCAGCGCCAGGTCGGCAACTTCCCCCAGGCCTTCAGCCACGTCCCCCTCATCGACACGGCACTACGGCTGACGGCGAGCGGAGCGTACGGGGGCTGAGCGGACCTGCCTGCCCGCAGTGACACAGCCGGGGGCAGGCGTGCCGCGGGCGGCGCGGATGGACGCGGGCCGGCACGGACGGGCGCGGGCCGGCACGGACGGGCGCGGGCCGGCACGGACGGGCGCGGGCCGGCGCCGCCGCGCCCGGCCGGTGCCTGCCCGCGCCCTCCGCCCTCGTCGGGCGCCCTCGAAAGCACCAGCGCGGTGACGCCCCGCCCCCACCCCCGGGTACCGTCCGCTGCATGAACACCAGCGGACCCCTACCCACGGGCATCACCGTGCAGCGCGCCCTGGACCTCCCGGGTCTGCGCAGCGGCCTCCCGGAGGTTCTCGCCGGCGCCGACCGGCTGCAGCGCACGGTGCGCTGGGTGCACGCGGGCGAGGTGCCCCACATCGCCTCGCTCCTCAAGGGCGGCGAACTCCTGCTGACCACCGGGTACGGCCTCGGCACCCGCCCGGCCGACCAGCGGGCCTTCGTGCGCACCCTCGCCGAGCGGGACATCGCGGCGCTCGTGGTGGAGCTCGGCCCGCGCTTCACCCGGCTCCCCGCCGCCTTCGTCGACGCGGCCCGGGCCGCCGGGCTCCCCCTGGTCCAGCTGCACCGCGAGGTGCCGTTCGTGACGGTCACCGAGGAGATCCACACCGAGATCGTCAACGGGCACTACGCGCTGCTGCAGCGCGCCGAGGAGGTGCACCGCCGCTGCACCGAGGCGTTGCTCGGCGGCGGCGGGGTCCCCCAGGTCCTGGAGATCCTCGCGGGGTTCACCGGCAATCCGGTGTTCCTGGAGACGACCGACGGACAGCTGCTGTACGCGGCCGGTGAGGGCCCCGAGGGCGCGGACCCGCTCCAGGTCTGGGAAGGGCTGCGTGACCGGCACCGGGACGACCCGCCGGCCGGTTCGGTGCTCGTGGACGTGCCCGGCGGCGGCCCGGGCAGCGGCGGCGTACGGGCGCGGCTGGTGCTGCTGCCGGTGCGCAGCACGCCGGAACCGGTGCACCGGATGGCGGCCGAGCGGGCGGCGGGCATCCTCGCCGTGGTGCTGATGCAGGCCCGTCAGGAGGAGGAACTGGCGGCGCGTGGCCGCGGGGACTTCCTCGGCGACCTCGCCGAGGGACGGATCACCGCTCAGGACGCGCCCGCGCAGGCGCGCGTGCTGGGCTTCAAGCCGGGTGCGGGACCGCTGCTGCCGGTGGTGATGCGGCTCGGCGACGCCCTGTCCCCGCAGGGGGGCGGCTGGGCGGTGCTGGCCCGCGCGGTGGGCGAGGAACTGGCGGCGCTGGGGGTGCCGGTCCTGCTCGGTGTGCGGCCGGTGGAGGGCCGGGTGCCGCTGCTGCTCGGGCTGCGGGCGGAGGCGGACCGGCCCGCGGTCGCCGACCGGGTGGCGGCCGCGCTGCGGGCCGGGGTGGAGCGCGCGGGGATGCTGCGGCCCGGGAGCGGGCCGCCTGTCGTGGTGGTCGGTCCGGCCGGCGGCTGGGCGGCGGCCGCGACGGGGCTGCGGCACGCGGCGGAGACGGCGACCGCGGCGCAGGGACTGCCCGGCCGCCTCTGGTACGACGCCCGGCGGCTGGACATCGACCTGCTGCTGTGGCGGCTGCGGGACCACCCGGACCTGGCGGCCTTCGTGGACCGCGCGATCGGCCCGGTACTGGACCACGACGGGCGCTCAAGACCGCCGCTGCTGCCCACCCTGGAGACCTACCTGGCCCATGCCGGGCGCAAGGCGGAGACGGCCCGTGAACTCCATCTGAACCGGCAGACGCTCTACAACAGGCTCGCCCGCATCGGGGAGTTGCTGGGTGCCGACCTCGACGACCCGCAGACGGTGCTGGCGTTGAGCCTCGCCCTGCGGGCCCGGCGGCACGTGCCCTGAGGTCAGATCAGCGGCCGGGGCTGCGTCAACTCGTCGTACACGCTGAGCACCTGGGCGACCGTCTCGTCCTCGGTCGGCCAGGTGGCCGCCTGCCGCACGCCACGCTCCCTGAGCACGTCCTGGCGCTCGGGATCACCGAGCAGCCGTACGACGGCGTCGGCGAGCGCCCGCGCGTTCCCGTACGGGACGAGTTCGGCGGCGTCGCCGACGAGTTCGGGGATGCCGCCCACGCGGGTCGCGACCAGCGGCACGCGCGCGTGGAGGGCCTCCTGGGCGAGCGGGGAGCGCGCCTCCCACCGGCTCGGCAGCAGCGCGATGTCGGCGGCGGCGAGCAGATCGGCGATGTCCTCGCGCCGTCCGACGAGCCGGACCGGCAGCTCCTCGTCCTCGATCCTGCGCTGAAGCTCCCCGCGCAGCGGCCCCTCCCCCACGAGCACCACCAGCGGCACGGGGTCGAGCCGCCGCCACGCGTGGGTGGCGTCCAGCAGGATGTCGTGGCCCCGGCGCCGCTCCAGTGGGCCGACGGCGATGAGCAAGGGGCGTCCGATGGCGCCGAGTTCGGCCCGGACCTTGGGCCGCAGGCCATCGGGGTCGTCCGGCGGGGTGGACGTGCGGGGACCCGGGAGGGAGACGGCGGCCAGCCGCGCGTCCCTGGCTCCCGTGCGGCGCGCCCGGTCGACGAGCACGGAGGTCGTGCCGAGCACCACGGTGGCCGCCTTGGCGACCCGCCGCTCCAGCAGGCGCAGGAAGTGGGCGCGCGGACCGTCGGCGTGCGCCCGGTCGTGCCAGGTGACGACCAGCGGCGTGGGCCGTCCGCCGAGCGCGAGCGCCGTACGGAACGAGGCGTGCAGCCCGTGCGCGTGCACCAGGTCGGCACCCGTGCAGGCGGCTCGCAGCGCGGCCACCGATCCCGGGTCGCTGCTGCGCGGCACGTGCACATGCTCGGCGCCCACGCCGGTGAAGTCGTAGGTGTGATTCGCCTCGACGGGGGCGCACACCGTGACCCGCACGCCCCTGGCAACGAGCCCCGCGGCCAGCGAGCGCACATGGGCGCCGCTGGCGGCGTTGCCACCGCCCAGCACCTGCACGGTGCGCATCGACGACGGGCTGCTCACGGGGGTCACGTGGCCGGGCTCCTGGTTCGGGTCGGGCGGTCACGACGAACGTACAGAAGGATCGCGCGGAGGGGGTGTACCGCGCGGTTTCCTACGCGTACTCGGTCAAGCATGCCAGGGCGCACACCGGTCCCGGGAACCACCGAGGCAGGGACCCGAAACCCTCCATGCCACTGGATCACCCGTACGAGTGATGGACGCGCTGTCGGTTCCCGGGCCGTGAGCGGACCGCCCCCCTTGCACCGTCCTCACACACCGTCACCGGGCCGCCGGGGCCCGGACCGCGGACGCCACGCGCCGGCCGGCAACCGTCGCACCGGCCGGTCCCGCCGGCCGTCCGAGGACGCCCACCCGGAAAGGGGGGCGGGCGTCGCCGCGTCGTCCGGGCGTGCCTTCCCGGGCCGCGGCTCGCGGCCCGGGCCGGCGGCTACCCGTCCGCCCGTGCGGTGGCCAGCAGTTCCTCCGCGTGCGCGCGGGCCGTTTCGGAATCCTCCTGACCGGCCAGCATGCGGGACAGCTCCCGGATGCGGTCCTCGCCTTCGAGCACCTTCACCCCGGAGCGGGTGACCGACCCGTCGTGGGTCTTCTCCACCAGCAGCTGCCGGTCGGCGAACGCGGCCACCTGCGGCAGGTGCGTGACGACCACCACCTGCGCCGTCCTGGCCAGCCGGGCGAGCCGCCGCCCGATCTCCACCGCCGCCTTGCCACCCACACCGGCGTCGACCTCGTCGAAGAGATACGTGGGCACCGGGTCCGTCCCCGCGAACACCACCTCGACGGCCAGCATCACGCGCGACAGTTCACCGCCGGACGCCCCCTTCGCGACGGGCCGGGGCGGCGCCCCCGGGTGGGGGGCCAGCAGCAGCTCGACCTCGTCCGCACCCGATGGCCCGTAGGCGACCGTGCGTCCGCCGACCTCGACACCTTCCGGGTCCTCGGTCTGCCGGATGTCGAACGACACACGCGCGTGCGGCATCGCGAGCGAGGCCAGTTCCGCGGTCACGGCCGCCGCGAACCGCTCCGCCGCCTCCGTTCGCGCGTCCGTCAGCTCCTGCGCCAGCACGCCCAGTTCACCGCGCAGCGCGTCACGCTCGGCGGTGAGCTCCGCGATCCGCTCGTCGTCGCCGTCCAGTTCGGTCAGCCGCGCGGCGCTCTGCTCGGCCCACGCCAGCACGGCGGAGACGTCCTCCCCGTACTTCCGGATCAGCCCGGTGAGCGCGGCCCTTCGCTCCTCGACCGCCGCCAGCCGCAACGGATCGGCGTCCAGGTCGTCGGCGTACCCGGCGAGCTCCCCGGCGACGTCGCGCAGCAGGATGCCGATCTCGCCGATGCGGTCGGTCAGCGCGGCCAGCGCCGGATCGTGCGCCCGCACCGCCTCCAGGGCGCGCTGGGCACCCGCGACCAGCGTCCCGGCGTCCACGCTCTCGGGATCCTCCGGATCGCCCGCCAGCGCGGAGTGCGCGGCCGCCGCGGCGGACGCCAGCGCCTCGGCGTGCCCGAGCCGCCCGGCCTCCTCCGCCAGCTCCACGTCCTCACCGGCCCGCGGCTCCACGGCGGCGATCTCATCGAGCCCGAAGCGCAGCAGGTCCGCCTCCTGGGCCCGCTCACGCGCGCGCGTGGTGATCCGCTCCAGTTCCGTGACGACCGCCCGCAGGCGCTTGTACGCCTCGCCGTACTTGCCGAGCGGCACGGCGACCGCGGACCCGGCGTACCGGTCGAGCGCCTGCCGCTGCCGGGACAGTTTCAGCAGCCCTTGCTGGTCGGTCTGCCCGTGCACGGCCACGAGGTCGTCCGCGAGCTCCGCGAGCAGTCCCACGGGGACGCTCCGCCCGCCCAGGTGCGCACGTGAGCGCCCCTCGGCGGACACCGTACGGCTGACCAGCAGGGTCCCGTCGTCCAGCTCGGCCCCGGCCTCCTCGGCCCGTGCGACGGCCGCGGCGCCCTCGGGCACGGCGATCCGTCCCTCGACGACCGCGCTGCGCGCGCCGATCCGCACCAGGGCCGCATCCGCGCGTCCGCCCAGCAGCAGGCCCAGGCTGGTGACCACCATGGTCTTGCCCGCACCCGTCTCACCGGTGACGGCGGTGAAGCCGGGCGACAGCTCGACCACAGCGTCGTCGATGACACCGAGCGACCGTATCCGCATCTCCTCCAACACGAACTAGACCTTACGAGGTCCGAGCCGAAGAGTGCGACCGCCCCACCTGTGTCACCGAGGGGAGTGGAGCCGGCCGGGGGCGCGGGCCGGGTCGATACGCCGCTCCGCCGCGTGGGCGCGAACAGCCACGAACGGCCGGCGGCCGCCGATGCACCGGAACCACTCCGCCGAGTCCGCTAATGCGGCGCACCCCGCCACCCGGACACGGGCAGCGCGAACTTCGCGACCAAGCGGTCGGTGAACGAGGCGTGGTGCAGCCGGGCCAACCGCACCGGCACGGCCCCCCTGCGCACCTCCACCCGCGCGCCGACCGGCAGCTCGACCGTCCGCCGCCCGTCGCACCACAGCACGCCCGGAGGGACATGCGGCAGCATCTCCACCGCCAGCACCGAGTCCGGCGAGGTCACCAGCGGCTTGGCGAACAGCGCGTGCGCGCTGATCGGCACCATCAGCAGCGCCTCGACCTCCGGCCACACCACGGGCCCGCCCGCGGAGAACGCGTACGCGGTGGACCCCGTCGGGGTCGCGCAGACGATCCCGTCACACCCGAACCCGGTGACCGGCCGCCCGTCGATCTCCAGGACGACCTCCAGCATCCGCTCGGCGGAGACCTTCTGCACGGCCGCCTCGTTCAGCGCCCAGTCGGTGTGGACGATGTCGCCGTTGCGGTGCACCACGACGTCGACGGTCATCCGTTCCTCGACCTCGTACGCCCGGTTCACCACCCGGTCGACAACCTTGTCGAGGTCGTCCCGCTCGGCCTCGGCGAGGAACCCGACCCGCCCCAGGTTGACGCCCAGCATGGGCACCCCCGAAGCCCGGGCGAACTCGGCGCCGCGCAGCAGGGTGCCGTCGCCGCCCAGCACGATCAGCAGCTCGCAGTCGTCCAGGCACTGCGGGGTGGCCTCCTTGACGGTCTCCACGTCGTCCGGCAGTGGCAGGTCGCGGGCCTCGTCCTCCAGGACCCGCACCCCCAGACCGGAGCGCAGCAGGCCCCTGACCACGAGCTCGGCGCTGCGGATGGCCGCGGTCCGCCCGGTGTGGGCCAGCAGGAAAACAGTACGAGCTCGGTTCGGTGTCAACGCGGCCCCTCCGCCACAGCACGGTCCACATCGGCCGGGTCCAGTTCCGGAGCCCCGGCCCTCAGCCACAGAAAGTATTCGACATTCCCGGAGGGTCCGGGCAGCGGACTCGCCGTCACGCCCTTCACCCCCAGTCCCAGCTCCCGGGCGCGGCCGGCCACCCCCCGCACGGCCTCGGCACGCAGCTGCGGGCTGCGGACGACGCCGCCGCTGCCCAGCCGCTCCTTGCCCACCTCGAACTGCGGTTTCACCATCATCACCAGGTCGGCGTCCGGCTTCACGCACCGCTTCAGGGCGGGCAGCACCAGTCCGAGCGGAATGAAGGACAGATCCCCCACGACAAGATCCACAGGCTCCCCATCGATGACCTCGAGCGTCAACTCCCGCACGTTCGTACGGTCCTTGACGGTGACGCGTTCATCGTTGCGCAGAGACCAGGCAAGTTGTCCGTATCCGACGTCCACGGCGACCACGTGTGCGGCCCCCGCGCGCAGCAGTACGTCGGTGAAACCTCCGGTGGAGGCGCCGGCGTCGAGGGCGCGCCGCCCCTCGACGACCAGCCCGCGCGGCACGAAGGCCTCGAAGGCACCGGCCAGCTTGTGACCGCCGCGCGAGACGTAGTCGGGGTCACCGGTGTCCTCGGCGACGACGATCGCGGCGGCGGTCTCCACCTGCGTGGCGGGCTTGGTCGCGACCGTCCTGCCGACGCTGACCCGCCCGGCGGCGATCAGCTGGCTGGCGTGCTCGCGCGAGCGCGCCAGCTTACGGCGGACCAGCTCCGCGTCGAGACGGCGGCGTACGACTCCTGCCACGTTCGGTTCAGCTCCTGTGTGCGTGTGCCGTATGAATCGGTGGCCCGAAGGGCCTCAATGAGGGGTGGTGGCCGGGTGCCGGGCGGGACCCGGAGGTCCCGGGCGGGCGTCGAGCGCGGTGAGCGCGTCGCGCAGCCCTCGGTGCACATCCTCGTACACCTCGACATGGCCGTCGGTGGTGAGGTGGTCGGCATCGGCCAGCCGCTCCACGTGGGCATCCACCTCGGGGTGTCCGGTGGGGGTGCGCGGCACGTCCAGGGGCGCGGGGCCGGCGGGGCCGTCGTCGGGCGGCTGCGGCGGCAACCCGGCCTGCTCCGGCTCCACGGCGCCCGGCTCCGCGTCCACCACCTCGGGTACTGCGTCGTTCATGCCCCGACGCTATCGCGAACGGCTGGGGTACCGTCGTCCGAGATGGCCACGATCGAGGAGTGCCGTGCCGCACTCGACAAGCTTTCGGACAGCATGCGGGGCGCCGAGGGGAACGTCCGCGCGGCCGCGGCGAGGGACCGCGCGGTCAGCTGCCACATCACCGACCTGGACGTGACCTTCGCCGGCCGGCTCGACGGCGGCCGGATCGAGGTGCACGACACGTTTCCCGGCCCGCCGCGTGAGAGGGCGCAGATCCGGCTCGCGATGACGGGCGACGATCTGGTGGCCCTGGTCGACGGTGAAATGCACTTCGCCAAGGCCTGGGGGTCGGGCCGGGTACGACTGGAGGCGGGGCTGCGCGACCTGTTCCACCTCCGGAAACTTCTGTGACACAGCGGGTTCGGGAAGCCTCCGCGACACAGCGGTTCGGGAAGCCTCCGCACCGCTCAGGAAGCCTTCGCGGCGCCCACCTTGCCCGCCGTGTCCTTCGTCCGTGCCGTGCGGGCCGCCGGCACCACCAGCGGGGTGCCCGTCTCGGGGTCGTCGATGACCTGACAGCGCAGGCCGAAGACCTCCTCCACCAGTCCGGCGGTGACGACGTCCCCCGGCGCCCCCTGGGCGATGACCTTCCCCTCGCGCAGGGCGATGAGATGGGTGGCGTACCGCGCGGCGTGGTTGAGGTCGTGCAGCACGGCGACGAGGGTGCGCCCGTGTTCCTCGTGCAGGTCCGCGCAGAGGTCGAGTACGTCGATCTGGTGCTGGATGTCCAGGTAGGTGGTCGGCTCGTCCAGCAGCAGCAGCGGTGTCTGCTGGGCGAGCGCCATGGCGATCCACACGCGCTGGCGCTGACCGCCGGAGAGCTCGTCGACGTAGCGCTCGGCCAGCTCGGCGATGCCGGTGCGGGCCATGGACTCCTGGACGACGCGCTCGTCCTCGGCGGACCACTGGCGCAGCAGGCCCTGGTGCGGGTAGCGGCCGCGGCCCACCAGGTCGCCGACCGTGATGCCGTCGGGGGCGATCGACGACTGGGGCAGCAGGCCGAGGGTCCGGGCGACCTTCTTGGCGGGCATCGACTGGATGACCTGCCCGTCGAGCAGGACCCGGCCCTCGCTGGGCCTGAGCATCCGGGACAGGGCCCGCAGCAGGGTCGACTTGCCGCAGGCGTTGGGACCGACGATCACGGTGAAGGAGTTGTCCGGTATCTCCACCGACAGCTGCTCGGCGATGACCCGCTGGTCGTAGGCCAGGGTGACGTTCTCGGCGGACAGTCGGTTCACGGTGCTCCTTCGGTGGTTCGGCCCGCTGCGGTGGGTGCCGTCGCTGCTCATATCCGTCCCGCCCTGCGCTCGGTGACCAGCAGCCACAGCAGATAGACACCGCCGAGCACGCCGGTGACCACGCCCACGGGCAACTGATCGGTGCCGAACGCCCGCTGCGAGATCCAGTCGGCGCCGACCAGGAGGGCGGCCCCCATGCACAGCGACGCCACCAGGTTCGGGCCGGGCGAGCGGGTCAGCCGCCGGGCGAGCTGCGGCGCGGTGAGCGCGACGAAGGCGACCGGTCCGGCGGCGGCGGTGGCGGAGGCGGTGAGGAGCACGGCCGACAGCATCAGCAGCAGCCGTACGCGCTCCACGCGCACACCGAGGGCGTACGCGACGTCGTCGCCCATCTCCATCATCCGGAGCCCGCGGGAGTTGACGAGAACCAGCGGTACGAGGACGGCGCACAGGGCGAGCAGCGGCCGGACCTGGTCCCAGTCGCGGCCGTCGAGGGATCCGGTCATCCAGACGACCGCGCGGGCCGCGTCGACGATGTCGGACTTGGTCAGCAGGTAGCCGTTGACCGCCGTGACGATCGCGGAGACGCCGATACCGACCAGGACCAGCCGGTAGCCGTGCACGCCCCGCTTCCACGCGAGGACGTAGATGGCGAACCCGGTGGCCAGTCCGCCGGCGAGCGCGCCGAGGGCGACCTCGTTGGCACTGCCGGAGAACAGCACGATCACGGTGAGGGCACCGGCCGTCGCCCCCTGTCCGAGTCCGAGGATGTCGGGGCTGCCCAGCGGGTTGCGGGAAACGGCCTGGAAGACGGCACCGCCGAGCCCGAGCGAGGCACCGACCAGCAGTCCGACCAGGACCCGGGGCAGCCGCAGTTCGTTGACGATGAACTCCTGGCCGGCGTCGCCCTCGCCTACGAGGGTCCTGATCACATCGGCGGCGGGGATCGGGAAGTCGCCGGTGCCGATCAGGACGACGCTCGCGGTGAGCGCCACGGCCAGCAGCAGGACGGTGACGGTGGCGGCCCGCACGTCCAGCCGGACCGAGAGGCCGCCGGGGGTCCGCACCGCGCGGTTGGTCTTCACAGCTGGGCCGTCCTCCGCCGTCGTACGAGAAAGATGAAGACCGGGCCGCCGAGGATCGCGGTGACGATGCCGACCTGGAGTTCGGCGGGACGGGCCACGATCCGGCCGAGGACGTCGGCGCCGAGCAGCAGCACGGGTGACAGGATCGCCGCGTACGGCAGGATCCAGCGCAGGTCCGGCCCGGTGAAGGAACGCACGACGTGCGGCACCATCAGGCCGACGAACATGATCGGCCCACAGGCCGCGGTCGCGGCCCCGCACAGCACGGTCGCGGCCAGCATCGACAGGGCGCGGGTGCGGTTGAGGTCGGCGCCGAGTGCCTTGGCGGTGTCGTCGCCCATGGCCATGGCGTTCAGCGGCCGGGCGAGCGTCAGGGTGAACAGCGAGCCGATCACCAGGAACGGCGCCACCTGGGCGATGGCCTCGTCGCTCCCGGAGGCCAGCGAGCCCACGGTCCAGAACCGCATCCGGCCCAGCGCCGCCTCGTCCAGGATCATGATGGCCTGGAGATAGCCGTACAGGGCCGCGCTGATGGCCGTACCGGCGAGCACGAGCCGCACCGGGGTGGCGCCCCGGCTGCCGCCGAGGAACCACACGAGCGCGCCCACGGATGCCGCACCGAAGAACGCGAACCACACATATCCGGACAAGGAGGTGACGCCGAAGAAGGTGATGGCGGTGACCACGGCCGCGGACGCGCCCGCGTTGATGCCGAGCAGTCCGGGGTCGGCCAGCGGGTTGCGGGTCAGCGCCTGGAGGACCGCCCCGGCCAGACCGAGCGCGGCACCGGCGAGCAGGCCCAGGACGGTTCTTGACAACCTGTCCGCCACGACGACGTCGCCGTAGGTACCGGACTCCTGGAACAGGCCGTGCCACACCTGCTCCAGGGACAGCTCCTTCGCCCCGACCGCGATGCTCGCCAGGACGACGAGCGCCAGGATCACGACGGACACGAGCAGCCCGAGGAGGCGTACCGCCCGGCGGTTCGGGGGCACGGGGGCGGTCTCCGCGCGCTCTTCGGGGGGACTCTCAACCAACACGCAGTTAGGTTAGCCTACCCTGCCATGGGATCATGATCCGTCGCCCCGACTCCCGGGCGACGCACGGGTCTCACCATCCCAGCCGGGCCAGCGCCTTCCCACCGTCCAGCTCGCACACACCACCGCCGGCGGCCGTCCACGCCGCCGCGCACAGCGCCCGCAGTCCGTCCAACGCGCCACCGTCCCCGTCCAGCTCCAGCTCCGCGGTCCCGGCCGTCGCCGTCCAGCCACCGCACCGGAACCCGTCACCCGCCCCGACGACCTCCGGCTGCCCGGTGAGCATCCCGCGCAGGTCGGCGTCGACATACGTCGGCCGGTGCTGCGGGGGCGCGGCGAGCAGCAGGGCGCCGTCCGTCACTCCGGTCAGCACCAGCAGCGAGTCCACCCCGCCGTTGAACGCCCCCTCGATGTCCGTGTCCAGCCGGTCCCCCACCACCAGCGGCCGCTCGGCACCCGTCCGCAGGATCGTCTCCCGGTGCATCGGCGGCAGCGGCTTGCCCGCCACCTGCGGCTCGGCGCCGGTCGCGATCCGTACGACCTCCACCGCCGCGCCGTTGCCCGGGGCAAGGCCCCGTCCGCTGGGAATCGTCAGGTCGGTGTTGGACGCGAACCAGGGCAGCCCACGCGCGACGGCGTACGACGCCTCCGCGAACCGCCCCCATGACAGTTCGGGCCCTCCGTACCCCTGCACGACCGCCACCGGGTCGTCGTCCGCCGACTCCACCGGCTCCAGCCCGCGTTCACGCAGCGCCACCCGCAGCCCCTCGCCGCCGACCACCAGCACCCGGGACCCCCGCGGCACCTGCTCGCTGATCAGCCGCGCCACCGCCTGCGCGGAAGTGATGACGTCACCGGCCTCCGCCGGTATCCCCAACTCGGTCAGATGCGCCGCCACGGTGTCCGGGGTACGCAAAGCGTTGTTGGTCACATAGGCGAGGTGCATGCCGCCGGCCCGGGCCGTGGCGAGCGACGCGACCGCGTGGTCGATCGCGTTCCCGCCCGCGTACACCACACCGTCGAGGTCGAGCAGCGCCGTGTCGTACGCCTCGTGCAGGGCCTGCCCACTGCCCTGGGGCCTCGTCCTGACGCTCCGGCTCATTCCGCATCGCTCCTCGTTCGACGGCTTTCCCCCCGATCATCCCCCATGCCACCGACACCCGTACGATGCCGGGATGAACACCGCAGGCCACTCGAAGGCAACGGCGCCCCGGGGCCTGGAACTCACCCCGTTCCGAGGCCTCCGCTACGACCCCGACCGGGTCGGCAGCCTGGCCGCCGTGACATCCCCGCCGTACGACGTCGTCGTCCGCCCCGACGGCCTGCACCATCTCCAGTCCGCCGACCCCCACAACATCGTCCGGCTGATCCTGCCCGAAGCCGCCACACCCGGGACCCGCAACGCCCAGGCCGCCGAGACGCTCCGCCGCTGGCGTTCCGAGGGCGTCCTGACCGCCGACCCCGAACCCGGCCTGTACGTCTACGAACAGCGCGACGGTGACGGCCTGGTGCAGCGCGGCATCATCGGTGCCCTCCGAGTGTCCGACCCCGACGAGCAGCTGGTCCTGCCGCACGAGGATGTCATGGCGCACATCGTCGCCGACCGCGCGGACCTCATGCGGGCCACGTCCGCGAACCTCGAACCGCTGCTGCTCACCTACCGCGGCGACGACGGCGACGGCTCGGCGACCGTCACGTCCGGTCTGATCGAACGGACCGCGGAACAGCCGCCCCTACTGGCGACCACCACGGAGGACGGGGTCCACCACCGCCTGTGGTCGGTCACCGACCCCGCCGACCTGACCGCGGTCCGGGAGGAGATCGCCGGTCGCCAGACCCTCATCGCCGACGGCCACCACCGCTGGGCGACCTACCGCCGCCTCCGCGCGGAGCACGCCTCCCCCAGCCCCTGGGACCACGGTCTGGTGCTCCTCGTCGACACGGCCCGCTATCCCCTCCGCGTCCGCGCCATCCACCGCCTGCTGCACCATCTCCCCGTCGCGGACGCCGTGGCCGCGCTCGACGGCCACTTCCGCGTCCGCCGCCTCGACGTACCCACCGCCGACGCGATGGACGCCCTGGCCGACGCCGCTTCGGCAGGCAACGCCTTCCTCCTCGCCGGGGACGGCGCCTTCCATCTCGTCGACCGGCCGGATCCCGAGCTGACGGCCCGTACGATCCCGGCCGACCGTCCGGTGGCCTGGCGCACCCTGGACGCGACGGTCCTGCACGCCACGCTGCTCGACCATGTCTGGCGCATCCCCGACTCGCCCGCCCACATCGCGTACATCCACGACACGGCGGCCACGGTCGAGAAGGCGGAACGCGACGGCGGAACGGCCGTGCTGATGCACCCGGTGCACGAGGACATCGTCCGCGACCTCGCCCGTCAGGGCGTCATGATGCCGCGCAAGTCGACGTCGTTCGGCCCGAAGCCGGCTTCGGGACTGGTGCTGCGGGCCCTCGATCTCTGACCGACCGCCGACGACGGCGAAGGGGCGGGCCTCTCAGCGAGGCCCGCCCCTTTCGCGTGTGTGTTCACGGTGCCGCGGACGTCAGTCCTCGTCGTCGTCCCGTGCGTCCTGCTCCACGGGGGCGGCCGGGGCGTCGGGGGTCTCGGCCTTGTCCTCAGCCACGTCCTCGGCCTCGTCGTCCTCGCCGAGGGCGTCCACGAACTCCACGCCGTCCAGCTCGGCCAGCCGGTCGGAGGCGTCGGTGCTGCCGTCCCGGTCGGCCTCCAGGGCCTTGGCGAACCACTCCCGTGCCTCACCGCTCCGGCCGGCCGCGAGCAGCGCGTCCGCGTAGGCGTACCGCAGTCGCGCCGTCCACGGCTGGACGGAGTGGGACGCCAGCTCGGAGCTCTGCAGCGTCACGATCGCCGCGTCCAGCTGACCCATGTCCCGCCGGGCACCGGCCGCGACGAGCCGCATCTCGACCTGGCCGGCCCTGTCCAGCTTCTGCACCTCGGGGGCCCCGGCCATGTCCAGCGCCTTCTCCGGCCGTCCGAGCCCACGCTCGCAGTCGGCCATGAGGGGCCACAGCTCCACGGTCCCGGTCATCCGCCGCGCGGCCCGGAACTCGGCGAGCGCCTCGGAGTACTTCTGGTTGGCGTACGCGGCGAACCCGGCGGCCTCCCGTACGGCGGCGACGCGCGAGGCCAGCCGCAGGGCCACCCTGGAGTAGCCGTACGCCCCCTCGGGGTCCTCGTCGATCAGCCGGGCGACCATCACGAGGTTCTTGGCGACATCCTCAGCGAGGGTCTTGGGCAGGCTCTGCAGCTCCTGCCGTACGTCCTTGTCGATCTCCTCGCCCGTGACATCCTCGGGGATCGGCAGCCGCTTGATCGGCTCCCGGTCCCGGTCCCGGTCCCGGTCGTCACGGAAGCGTCCGCCACCCTGCCGGTCGTCCCGCCCACGGTAGCCGCCCGGCCGCGCGCCCCGGTCGCCCCGGTCGTCCCGGCGGGGACCGCGGCTCCGGTCGTCGCGGCCGCGGAATCCACCACGCTCACCGCCACGGCTGTCCTCGCGGCGGAACCCGCCCCGCTGATCCCGGTCGTCACGCCGGAAGCCGCCACGCTCGCCACGGCTGTCGGTGCGGTCGGCAGTACGGCTGTCCTCGCGACGGTAGCCGCCACGGTCCCGCTCACCGCCACGGCTGTCGTCACGGCCACGGAATCCACCGCGCTCGCCACCACGACTGTCGTCACGACGGAATCCACCACGGTCCCGGTCACCACCGCGGTTGTCATCCCGACGGAAGCCCCCGCGCTCCCGGTCACCACCGCGGTTGTCGTCCCGACGGAATCCACCACGGTCCCGGTCACCACCACGACTGTCATCCCGACGAAAACCGCTACGCTCACGATCGCCCTCGCGACGGTCGTCCCGGCGGTCGTCGCGACGTCCGTAACCCCGGTCGTCCTCACGGCGGCCATGGCCCCGGTCGTCGTCCCGGCGGAAGCCACCCCGGTCACCCCGGTCGCCCCGGTCGTCGCGGGCCCGGAAGCCACCCCGGTCACCGCGGTTGTCGTCCCGGCGGTAGCCGCCGCGGTCCCGGTCACCGCCACGGCTGTCGTCACGGCCACGGAATCCACCGCGCTCGCCACCACGACTGTCGTCACGACGGAATCCACCACGGTCCCGGTCACCACCACGGCTGTCATCCCGACGGAAGCCCTCACGCTCCCGGTCACCACCACGACTCTCGTCACGACGGAACCCGCCACGCTCACGATCGCCCTCGCGACGGTCGTCCCGGCGGTCGTCACGGCCGCGATAACCGCCACGCTCGCCACCGCGATTGTCGTCGCGGCCACGGAAGCCACCGCGCTCCGGCCGGCCACCGTCGCGGTCGTCACGGCGGAACCCACGATCCCGGTCGCCGCCGCGTTCCCCACCCCGGTCACGGTCGTCACGGTTGTAGGGGGGAGGACGGTCGCCGTCCCTCCGGAAGCCGCGGTCACGATCATTGCCTCGGCGCGGGCCGCCGCGCTGGCCGCCCCGGTCAGCGCGGTCGGAGCGGTCACCACTCTCCCGTCGCCGCTGGTCGCGCTCCGGTCGGTCGTCGGGAGAGTTGGTGGACATCGGTGACTCCTGTCTTCGGCATTACAAGCATAAATAAAAAAGGACCCTTGGCCCCAGCTGAACGCTGGGACCAAGGGTCCTTCCAAAGATTGTTCGGCGGCGTCCTACTCTCCCACAGGGTCCCCCCTGCAGTACCATCGGCGCTGTAGGGCTTAGCTTCCGGGTTCGGAATGTAACCGGGCGTTTCCCCTACGCTATGACCACCGAAACACTATGAAACTGACAACCGCACCATGTGTGG